>CANRKJ010000012.1 GCA_947631185.1 uncultured Clostridia bacterium
CATTTTTACTACTTTCGTTAATTCCTATAATCATTACTACAAGAATTACAATAGTCAAAATTACTATTCCAATTTTTCCTAATTTATTTTTATTCATTTATTTTTTCACCCTTATATTTAATGAGTTTTTCAAGAATTTAAACATAATAGAATTATAAGAAATTTGCTAGAATTAAAATATAAAATTTTGAATTATATAGATTATAAATTCTATATCACATTTTTATGAGAATTTCAATTACTATTCGTTAAAAAAATGTAATTTTTTGGTAAATCAAAAAAACAAGATGTTATCAAACACCTTGTCCCTGTAAATATTTTTATTTTAATTATAAAATTTAATATATGGAAGTTAATAAAATCCACAGGTGTGGATTTAAATTTACAATTTCCCGCTGATTGGGAAAGAGCAAAAGAAATAAAATATGCTCAAGGTTTTGATAAACCAGCTCCTAGAGATTTTGTTGGATATGGTCCACTTACTGCTCCTGAGGCAATTGCATTATATAATTTTACTATTGAAAATAATTTTAATCTTGTTATTTCATATCATACTCAAGGTAAAGTAATTTATTGGCAATATCAAGATTATACACCTGAAGAAAGTTATAATATAGCACAGAACTTTTCAAGAGTATCTGGATATACTGTAGAGGATACTCCTTATGAATCAAGTTTTGCAGGATATAAAGATTGGTTTATATATAAATATAGAAAACCAGGATTTACAATTGAAGCTGGTTCTGGAACTAATCCTTTACCTATTTCTCAATTTAATCAAATTTATAATGATAATTTAGGAATATTAATTTTAGGAATGGTTCAATAAACTTTTAGCCAAAGAGACGTAGCTTTTGCGTGCCAAAATCTGCGTCCCCATATTTATTATCAGGTGCATAAAATAAAGTTATTTATATGTTTGTGTGAAGTATATTATTATATAAAAAATAGGAGAAGAATTAAAAATGAGTGAAGATGAAAAGTTTATTGATATAGCAATAGAAATCTTAAAAAATGCTAAATAAAGAAAAGGGATTGTAATTATGATAAATAATAGTACATTTGTTAATTTTTTAATAAAAGCCAAAAAATCAACTTATGCGAATAGCACAATAGAAAAATCAAAAGAAGAGTCAGTTTGACTCTTCTTTTGAACTATTGTTCTTTCGCATCATTGTAATTTTTTTATGTTTATTAACGCTCTTCTTCTATACTTTCTTGCGTAGGATTTGTAGCTTCTGTTTCATCTGTAATATCCTTTTTTGTTTCTTCATCAAAACGTATTTTTGATACAGGACCAATACCCATAACAAAATCACCATCATGAAAAGCCATCCAGTTAGCTTCCCCTCTATTATATCCAAAGTTTGTATCTATTGCTCCCGCAACTTCTATAAGAGGATAAGTTGTTCCATCTTCAGTTATAAAATTATCTCTTAATTCTTCTGTATTTCCTCCATATTGAATATAATAATCTATAAAACGATTAATAAAGTTTTCGTCTCTACCAAATTGGTAACAAATTCCTGTTAATGCCAAAATTTCATTTTTAGAAAAACGTACATCTCTGTTTTTTAAACATGCCTTAATAGTTTTTATTGTTTCGCTAACAAACGCTTCTGAAACCTCATCAACTACTTCAACTGGAATTTTATCTGAAATTTCTGATTTTGTAACATCATATCCTCTTTCTGCAAACAAATCTGCGACTTGATAATTTACATAACCGTTTTGCATAACCATAACTCCAAAACCATAATTCTTAGTTCCATTATCACAACCTTTGTCAGTTTCACAAATATAATATTTTCCATCTTCAGTTATATATTGTGAAACCCATTCATTATCATAACTAGCACCATACCCTTTTAAATAACTATATAAAGCTTGATTTTCCCAGCTATGTATATAGTCTGCTATATTTTTTATATCCTCATCTGTAAATTCAACATCTTTATAACCAAAACATCCTTGTTTTTCAGTTACATAATTTACATCAACAAATCCTCTAACATATTTTTTCGCTTCTTCATCATAATAAATACCTGGTTGCAACTCACAATCACTGTCAGATTTCATTAGATCATCATTATAAATATAAACAGTTTTACCATTTTCTACTGTAGATATAATTTTATTTGTTGAAGGGTCAACTATAAAATCCAAAGTTTTAGCATCAACTTCATATGGTTCATATTCGTAAACTTGTGGTTCAGTAGTTCCCTCTTCAGATATTTCTCCATTATCTTTAACAAGAATAGTCACACTACTTACATCTTTTTCATTTAACCATCCAGCATCAATATATCCATCAACATATTCATTTGTAAATCCATCACGATATATAGCTTGTCTCCAGTCGTGATCACCTTCTCCTTCAATTGATGAATCATCATCTAGTATAAATACTGTATCACCAATCGGTAATTGAAAAATTACTTCTCCATCTTTTGTTGATGGTGCATTTCTAAAATTTACATAACCTGAATCATTGTAAGCTACTGTATAAGGTGTATAAACATCCATATGCTGTTCTTCTAGTTTGTCTTCATAACCGTTATTTTCAATTGCTTTTCTTGCTTGATTTCCTACAAATCCAATCATTGCAAGTGCAATGCCTGAAACATAAATACATTTTTTTACATCAATTCCTTCTTTACTTTTACTTTTAATTTTACTTGCTATTTTTTTGGATCTTGTTGAAATAGTTTTGATATTTTCATTTGCATATTTTTTTAATTCATTTAATAATTTTGTATTTAATAATTTATTAGTTGATTCTTTTTCTGTATCTTCACTTATCTGGCTTGACTCTTTCAATACACCTATTTTCTCTAAATCATCAGCAAGCTCATCAACTACATAATCATAACCAAGACTTTTTAACTCATCAATATATCTTCTGATTTCACCTTTCATACTTTCAATCTTATCTATTTTACTTTTTAATTCATCTTTTTTATTTTTATTCAAAAAAAAACCTCCTATATAAAAAATTTTTAAGCTGGACATTTTATACATATGTTATATATTATACTATCTTTTCCATATTATGTCAACTCTTTTTGGTTTTTGGTATACATATGTATGTGTCAAGTAAATGTAGGCACTTTTTTATCTTTTCATGACTTAACGTTGTACAAGTTGTTTCGTTTATTACAGTTTCAGCTTTCCTGTATGAGTCTGTTATTGAAACTACTTCAACTACTTTTTCTACTAGATTATCTGATATATTTCCTTATGTATTTAATTTTTCATCTAGCAAATATACTGTTTTAGTTACTCCATTTTCTGTTATTTCATACATTACGCGCCTAAATTTTATTTCTCCCATCACAATATTTACCACTGATAAAGGCTCGGTTCATTTTGAACCGAGCCTTTGGTATTATGTTGAAAGCGTTTTTGCAACATGATTACAAAGTTTTTGTAAATCATTAAAAATAACACTTTCGCCATGATGTCTTCTGTATAGCTTTCCACTCCCATGCAATTTGGTTATCATAGCTGAATTGGGCTACTCCACTTGACAATTCTGGAACATATACAATTCCATCAAAGCCTTGCTCTTGCAGATATCTACATGCACTTGGTCTCCAAGAAGGAACATCTTTACTTCTCGGAGTTGGTCCTGCCAAAAATACAGACTTTTCAGCATCTTTTACCTATTGATCTAAATAGTTAATCAGCATTCTATTCACCTCATTTTTCTTTTGTATACGCAGACCAAAATATTAGTCTACAACTTAACCTCCTCTTGTGACAATGAAGTCATTACCTACACGCTGAATTTCCGATGAAAGCATCAGCTTTTCCGGTTCCATTGCTACTTTTGCAATATCAGCGATAAATGCAATTACCACACCTTCATTGCATTCTTCCATAGCTCTGATTTGCTTGTAAATATGTGACATTACTGGTGCAACCTTCTGAATAGTTTTTGCTATTGCAGTCTCAGGCTCCACCTTCTTGTAATAGCTAAGTGCATTCTGAAATGTTGCTGGTGCATAATACATAAGGATAGCAGTATCGTTTCCTATTCCTGTTGCCATCAGTTCCTTCTCCAGATTGCTTTTAGTTTCCAAAACCAGCTTGTCAAAAGCTACTCTGAGCTCATCTGCTTCTTCTGACGTTGATACGCGAACTAGGTTGCATAATTTTGCAATCACCAGACTAGAAACTTTGTAAAAATCCATAGTCTTTGTCAGGTAATCCTCATATGCCTCTTTTGGTCCACATTTGCCATTTACCATGCAGATGATTGTCTCCAAAGCCCACGAGAACTTTTTCCAATACAGCTCATTACAAATAAGCGAGCCATTGGAATTTACATGACCGGCAGCACCAGCAATATCAAACAGAACATGAATCATATAATAATTCAATGCTACTGCATCAACCTCTGTGAGCGGTGCCAAGTTTGAAGGAAGGCATTCACACTGAACACAAGGATGTAACACTCTGGAACGGTATAGAAATTGGACAAGTTATTCCTGAAAGCATTGAAATAAATAAGGTTTTCCTAGCAGAGAGGAATCCAGTGATAAGGTTGGTAATAATCATAAAGTAATTTTAAAAAAGTATTTTGAACAAGATAGTTTGAAATACTTTTTTTTATTATAATAATATGATAAAATAAAACAAACTAAAATAAAAAAGGATGTATTATGGAACAATTAAAAATAGATTATAAATTTAATTTGAAAGATTTTAAAATTATGGAAGATATAGAACATTCTTATTTTCCTAATGAAAATATCACTGAAGCAGAAGAAGTAATGAAATGGTATCAAAAAAACAACTTGACATGTATAGGAATAAGAAATAGCCACAATGTAATTATAGCAAGTGTAAATGTATTACCTTTAAAGAAAGATATATTTGAAGATATATATGAAAATAGGATAAATGAAGCAGATGTAGTATATGAACAAATAGAAAGATATGAAAATAATAAATCTTACTATATATACTTATCTTCGATATCAATTGATAAGGCATATAGGAATAATTATAAAGTTATTACTACATTGCTAAAAGGTTGTGTTATCCTATTTAATTTGTTAATAGATAAAAATATTAGAATTGAAAAAGTGATGGCAGACGCAAGTACTATACATGGAGAAAAAATATGTAGAAAATTACTGGAGATGGACTATATAAGAAATACAAGTCATGAATCTAAAATCTACTGTGAAAGTGGAGAAAAATTCTTAAAAGTTATGAATAGGTTAGAAAAATTTTAATAGTTAAAATAAGCAATGATAAAACATTGTTAACAAGTCTTTAAAAATATAATTTTAAGGACTTATTTTTTTTGACCTAAAATTATACTAAAAACAAATTTAAAAGCCACAAAATCGAACGTGGTGCGAATAAAAACGAAAGGAGGGTATGTAATGCAAAAATTAAAAGGACTATGGATACCAGCAGAAATATTATTAAATAAAGATTTATCAGATAAAGAAAAAATAATACTTTCAATGATTTTATATTTAAGTGAAGAAAAAGGAAGTTGTTTTGCAAGTAATAAATATATTGCAAATATTGTAAATGTAACACCTGAAAGAGTATCTAAAATTATAAGTTCATTAAAAGATAAAGAATATTTAAAAGTTAAATTAAAATACAAAACAGATAGCAAAGAAATAGAAGAAAGACAAATTACGCCTATAGTCGAAAATATCAATAGGTATAGTGAAGAACTTCAAGAGGGTATAGATAATAATAACTATTCATATAGTAAAAAACAACCATACCCTATAGGTGAAAACAACAAAGATATAATAAATAATATAAAAAATAAAAATAATTATAATAAGGAATCACGCAATAGAAATAATAAAGCTAACTTTGAACAGAGAGATTATTCTAACTTTGACTTTACTAAATTATATGCAAATGCAAATAGCTTTTGCATATAGAAAATCAGTTACTATAGCAGAAATGCTAAATGGTAACTGATTTTTTTATTCTAAAATTGCGATTAGCAAATTTAGGATAAATCATAAAAATACGACGGAGTATTTTTATGGAATGGGGTGTGGGGTATCCCTGCCACACTAACACTTTTTTGAAGCGATAAGCAAAAAAAGTGTTGTAGTGTGTTACAACACATTAGAAAAATGGACAAATTTTAGTTTAGCTTTGTGTTAATTAACAGAGCAGAAAGGAAGTAGAAAATGAGTTATGCTATTATAAGAAACACTAAATACAAAAGAGAAAATTTAAAAGGAATATATAGGCACAATGAAAGAAAAAACAAGAATTATTCAAATGCAAATATAGATAAAGAAAAATCATATTTAAATTATTCAATAAAGTCTCCACAATATAGTTATGAAAAGGATTTTGAAAGAATACGAAAACAATATGATTTGAAAGGACAAATAAAAGTTGTTAGTAATATTGCTTGTGAATATATAATAACATCAGATAAAGAGTTTTTTGAAACAATAGGTGAAGCGGAAACAAAAAGATATTTTGAAACTGCATATAATTTTGTCGCTGAATATAAAAATTTAGGGCAGCAATATATAATGTCTGCAAAAGTGCATATGGACGAGGAAACACCACATATGCACTTAATTTTTTTACCAGTAGTTCATACAACAGATAAAAAAGGAAATAGCATTGATAAGCTTGCTTGTAGTGAATTTTGGAAGGCAAAAGATAGTTATAGACAATTACAAAATGCTTTTTACGATTATATGACTTTTCATAATTTTAAATTAGAACGAGGTATACCAATAGAAGAATCAGGAAGAAAACATTTAGATTTGAAAGAATATAAAGATATAACCAACTTTGATAAGACAAAAGAAAAATTACAAAATATAAAATTGGAATTACCTGATGTTCCTACTTTAGAAGATATAAATATAAATAGACTTTCAAAAAAGAGAGATGAAAAAATACTTGAAGAAATAATAAAACCTAAAGATACTTTAATAAATGACTTATATCAAGATAACCTAATTTTACAACAAGAATTATCAAGACAAGCAAGAATTGTAGAAAAAGCAGAAAAATACCAACGAGAACGAGATAAAATAATGGAAGATAATGAAAATCTACATAATGAAGTAGAACAAATTAAGGCTGAATACAAGCAAAAAGAAAGTGATATTGAATGGAAATACAAAAGCAAAATTAAAGGTTTAGAAAAAGAAAATAATAAACTTCATAGAATTGTAGACAAGTTCTACGAAACTATTGATAAATTTATATGTTGGATTTGTAAGAAATTTGATATGGGTGCTGAAGATAATTTAGTTAGAGATTTTCAAAAAGAAGCACATACTTTACTAGATGCAGAAAAGCAAATAGAAAAAGAAGATAAAGAAATAGAATGGGATTTAGAAAAATAAAACTGCTTTATGCAATGAAAGTATTGATTTTTCGACAAAAGTAGTATATAATATTAACATAAAATTTGCATGTTGCAAGTTTTGAAAATAGAGTGATGTTTTAATTACAGAGCTCAAAAATATTTTTAAGGAGGGTAGTTTTTAGTAGCAATCAAAATTTATACATTATGAAAGGAGCTTATTATTATGGCTGAAAGAAAAACTATTGACGTTCTTGTTACCTTTAATCGGAGAGAAGCAAGACAAGTAACAATTCCGTATGACATCGACGAGGTACAACTCAAAGCTCAGCTCAGAGACTTGGGATTTATTTCATCCTATCGCAATTCTTATCTCACTACAAAAGTGTATCTTTACACTGAAAATGGTGAGGTTGAGATATGCAAAGATGAATACAGGTCGCTGGAAGACCTAGGTTTTAAGGAAGACAGCGGTATTATTATTGTTCCTGGTGAGCCTGAACCTAGACCGATATACAATTACTATGAGGATCCTGGCTCTATGACATGTTTGTATGGTTGTCCCATGGCACAAAGTGTCGAAGAAGCCATGAGTCAGGCTGAAAAGTATTCAGATGATGACAGTGTAGTAACGACAGGGTCTATTGGGACTGACTAATCGAAAGGAGAGCATATGGACAATTACTCAAATAGTAAATATCCATTGCATACTCTCTTTTTTGAAGTAACTAGCCGATGTAATGCACTCTGCGACCATTGTGGTAGCAGGTGCACGGCTGGTAAAAGAGATGAGCTATCTTCTCAAGATTTCAAAAAAGTGCTTGATAGTGTGGCAGAAAACTTTGGAACAAAAGCTATTATGCTTAACATTACAGGTGGCGAACCCCTTATGAGAAAAGATTTGTTTGAGATCACTGGATATGCAGACAGTCTTGGATTTAAATGGGGGTTAGTAACTAATGGTATGTTGATAACAGATGAAGTTATTAGTAAAATGAAAGAAACTCATATGTCGACAATTACGATAAGTCTTGATGGAATGAAAAAGACTCATGAAGAATTTAGACATGTACCAGGTTGTTTTGATAGAATTATCTCTGCTATAGAAAAGCTTAAAGATAGTGATTTTATTGAACATATTCAAGTTACTTTCATTGCAACAAAAAATAACATTTATGAACTGCCAGAGGTATATCGCTTATTGAGTATGCTAGGAATTGATTCACTAAGGATTAGTGGCATTGACCCAATTGGTAGAGCTAAAGATAATGAACAATTGATGCTTAGCCGAGAAGAATATTTATATCTTTTCGATTTCATGAAAAAGCATCGGACTTTACCACTTCCTGTGGTATGGAGTTGTACTCATTATTTTGGTAATACGGAAAATACTATTGATCCAACTGGTAAAAAGTTTAAGTGCGATACTGGAATTCATGTTGCATCGGTTCTTTCAAATGGTGATATCTTCGGATGTCCTAATATTCCAAGAAGAAAAGAATTAATACAAGGCAATGTTCTAAAGGATGACTTTTGTGAAGTTTGGAAAAATAACTTTGAATTTTACAGGAATCCTAATAGAACAAAAGCTAAGCAATGTGAAGAGTGTGAATATTGGAAATACTGTAAAGGAGATAGTTTTCATACCTTTGACTTTGAAACCAATACACCACAGTTTTGTTACAAAAAGTTTCTTGCTGAAAAGGAAGATTTTGAAGAAAAGGTTGATGTATCTTATGATAGTATAATTGCATCTTTAATTCAAAAAAACGGGAAAATGCAACATCTTACTGTTAAGCCATCAACTTTTGAAGCAAACAAAACAGTTATATTTACTCCGCAAGCTACGAAGGAATTATTTGGCTTTTTCCATTATGGAGAATGTCATCCGAGTAACTTGTATGAACAACAAGTAGCATTAGTAGGAAATAATCTTGGCAACATTTCCTTAGTTAAATTTGTTGTTCCAGCTATTTTATATAATCGAGCTGGCAATATGGCAACAATGGATGAATTCTGTATCAATCAGATTATGGATGAGGTATCAATCATAAATGAAAATATACACAAATCAGATTTGATTTATCAGGATTCATATGGAAATGTTGATTTTATTGGATTTGCACATAGTCATCCACAGGAAACAGATTTTAGATTTAGTATTCATGATGCTAATAATCACAAAGATTTTGTGAAACGGTATGGAAACTTTTTATCTATTATTCTAAATCCGCAGAAGAAAAAAATCGTGTGCTTTTCTGATGAAGATTGTACACAAGTAAAATTGATATTGCTATCTAAATAACTACTAAACCGCAGGTAAGCTCTACTTGAACTTATCTGCGGTCTTCTATTTTTGCCAGTACAATGCGCTTAATTCTTTTAATTTTATTTTAAATTCTTCTATTTTTTCATCATTATAAGTATCTCTTAATTCTCTAGCTTTTTTAGACCATTCTTTAAATTCTTTTTCTTTAAAATCTTTAGGATGGTTATAATGTAATCCATGCATTCTTTTATATTCTCTGTTGTACTCTTGTAAAATAGTGCTATTTTCAACTTTCTCTTTTCGTTTATTTAATGCTCCTATTTCTTTGCAAGTTTTTCCAGTATCTTTATATAAGTTATTACAATATTTTTGGTCATTTCTTCCTTTTTGATAAGGATTGTTACTAGTGGTTGCTGGTATAAATAATCTTCCGCAATTTTCACATTTGTTTATAGTAAAGTTATTTTGAATAACTTTAAATATCTCAAATCTAATTTGATCTTCTGGATTATCTATTTCAAATACTTCTTCAACTTTAATAGTCTTTTCTTTCATAATTTTTAATATATCTTCAACATCTAATCTTTTTTCTTGAATTGATAATTCAGTATCATATATGTATTTAGAGGTAAATTTAGTATCTAAAAATACACTATGTGATGGTTTAGTATTAACATAGTATAAATCAAAAACTCTTTTGGCTTCATAAAGGTATATTCTATCTTCTACACTTAAATTTCTTACAAGAGAATTATTTGAATATTCACTAATTAACTCTAATCTTCTTTTTAAATCTGATTTTTTTTCCATAAAATTATCAATAAGCAAATCTCTTATAGTATAAAAGAACTCTATATATTCTTTATGTTGTTTTTTTGATACTTTGTCTATTTTTTGAATCCAATTATATAAACAAGTTTCAACAACATATTCATCCTCACTAATTTCTTCAAATCGTTCATCTTGATAATATTTAGGATTTTCAATAAATACAGGAATTTTATATTTAAATAAAAGGTCAGTTCTATAAACACCAGAGTTATATGTTTTAATAATTATATCAATTAAAGTTTGTGTATAAAAATGAGTATATGGCGAAAATTTCAATATTTCTTTTACATATTGAAACATTACAAAATAAAAATCCATTTGTTTATCTTGAGAACCACATTCTTTACTGGTACAAACTAAATCTATAAGCTGAGTATAATAATCTCTTAATTTTTCAAAATCTTCAAAATCCATAATTGCAAATTCATATAATTTATCTCCAATGGGATATTCAAAATCTTTTAAAGCACCGAAATATTCTCCATCATTCTTCAAAACAATTTTATTGTTTCTAATTGTAAAATTACTTAACATATCAATACTTTCCTCCATTTTTTGAGTAGAATATAGCTATTTCAATTTTTAATTTATCTATAGACTTACTAAAATCTCTTTACAACACTATTTTAGCATCTTATAATTGATTTATCAAGATGGAAAATAGTAATTTTAAATAGTTATTTTCTATCTACAGCACATTGAAAATTGAATATCGAGCTGCAAGGACAGATAATGATACTTTCGTCTGGCTAACGTGATGTAAAGGGGCGGTTCTGCATGGCAGGAATGAGGGCAAATCTCATATGGGTAGCAATACCACTTGTAGTTTTAAATTAAAAGTAATATTTTTAAACTTTAAATAATAATATTGAAGTGGAAGAAGGTGAGGATTTTGAAAAAGAGTTTGAATATTACATTTATTAATCCTAATACAGAAGAACAAATTGTACAAGCTATGGCAGGAGTATTAGCATATAATATGGCAGAGAACAATGAAAATATAAAATTTGATTATGGTAATTCAAATTCTTTTCAAGATTCTCACAAAGAAATAGAAGATAAATTAGAAATGTAAAAAAATAGAAATACAAAATTAAGAAAATGTTGAAAAAGTCTTGACTTTTGTTAATAAAATAGGCTATAATGAATATAATAATATAGATACTTAATTGTATCTTGTCCAAATCAAATGTTAGCCGCAACCCTGTTTTGCGGGGTATAAATGCACAGGTGAGCAAATGTTACTCGCAACCCTACTTGCGACAAATAAATGCGTAGGTGGACAAATGTTAATAAAAATCTACCTTTTCGGAGGTAGATTTTTTGTTAGAAAAGAGGTTTAAATGAAAGTAGAAAGTGGAAAATTTTATTTTATAAAAGATAAATTTTTTGATGTATTCAAAGGTTATAAATTAATGGAAAATAAAGAAAATGGTAATAAAAGACCTTGTTACTTTTGCTTTAATGATTCAGAAAATGAAGAAATAATATGGTTTGTACCAATATCTAGTAAAGTAGATAAATATAAAAAGATATATGAAAGCAAGAAGAAAACAAGAAAGAGAGTTTATAACTTTGTTTTTGGAAAAGTATTAGGAAAAGAGAAGGCATTTTTAATACAAAACATTTTTCCAACAACTGAAGAATACATAGAAAGCAAATATAAAAATAAAGAACAAGATGTTGAAATAACTGAATCTTTGAAAGAAGAAATTATAGAAACATCTATGAATGTTATAAAACTAGCTAAAAAAGGATTTAACATTCCTTTCTATGATATTTTAGAAATGAAAAATATATTGTTGGAGAAATAAGATGGAGACTTTTTTACAAGTAATTGATTGGATTTTAAGAATAACTGGACTGGCTTCAATTATTATAATACTAATAAATTTATTCATTAAGGATTGTGAATATATTGATAATGTGAAGATAATAGCAAATCCAACTGAAGAAGAATTAAACAAATGTAAGAATTATGAAGAATATAGTGAATATGAAAAAAGTCATGAAAATACATTATTTTTACCATTAAGTTGTAATGTTAAAGTCCTAAAACTATATTCTTTAAAACTTACAGAAGAAGGAAAATTAAAAAAAGATGTATTAATAAAGAAGTATAAGCGTTTAGAACCTTATCACGGAGTAGTATTTAATATAATGCGAACTTGTGCGGCACCAAGGTATTCATTAGAATGGAAAATTGATTATGGTTATAAAGGCAAAGAGATAGTGCAATATAATGGTTTTAATGGAAATGATGATAAAGAAATTGTTAAATATCATTATGGTTTTATTTCAAAAATAAGAAAAATATTAATGATAAAATAGAACTACTTATAAAAGTAGTTTTTTCTTTTTCTATCTTGAAAAAATAAAAACAATATGCTAAAATGTAACAGAACGAAACAAACAAAACTGAAAAGGAGAAGTGTTATATGAAAATTGCAGCATATTGTAGGGTATCAACTGAAAAGGAAGCACAAATAGATTCATTAGAAAAACAAATAGAATTCTTTAATGAATTTACTAAAAAGAATGGTTATGAATTGTACAAGCTATATGCAGACGAAGGAATATCTGGAAAGCAAATAAAACATAGAAAGCAATTTCAGCAGATGATGCTAGATGCAAAAGCAAAGAAATTTGATAAAGTAGTTGTTAAAGATGTAAGTCGTTTTGCTAGAAATACGGTTGATTTACTACAAAGTGTAAGAGAGTTAAAATCATATAATGTTCAAGTTGATTTCTTAAACAATGGAGAAGTAATGGAAGGTGGTTCTGAATTTATACTAACTATTTTAGGAGCAATGGCACAACAGGAAAGTGCTAATATGTCTAAAAGGGTTAAGTTTGGAAAAGACATTACTGCACAAAAAGGTAGAGTACCTAATATTGTATTTGGATATGATAAAATGCCAAATGAAAGATATATTTTAAAAGTAAATGAAGAAGAAGCAAAGCTTGTAAAAGAAATTTTTGAAAGTTATGTATATAAAGGTTGGGGAACAACTAAAATTGCATGGGATTTGAATGATAGAGGAATAAGAACAAAAAGAGATAAAGCAAAATGGGTGCAAAATGGAATTGTTAGAATGCTTAAAAATCCTATTTATACAGGTAGAGTTATAAATAAAAAGAGTGAAGTTACAGACTTTATAACAGGAAATAGAAAAGATATTCCAGAAGAAGAATGGATAGTTGTTGAAAGACCTGAAATGAGAATTATATCAGATGAATTATTTAATAAAGCACAAGAAATATTGGCACAAAGATCAAATGAATTTAAATTAAATAATAAAAGAGAAAAAACAGAATATGTATTTAGCACATTAATATATTGTAAGCATTGTGGTTATTCATTTAGAAGAATGAGAAGAAAATACTCTGAAACAGGAAAAGAATATGTAAGATGGGTATGTAGTGGAAGAAATTCAATGGGTGTAAATCATTGTCCTAACACAACTGTAATTGATGAAGAAGAACTTTTAAATGCAATAAAAGTATATTTAAAAAGTATTATTAAAAATAAAAAGAACTTTATAAAAGCAGTTGAAAAAGAATTTGAGAAAATTACAAAGCTAAGAGAAAATAAAGAAAGAAGCGAAGAAAGTCTTTTAAAAGAAATAGAAAAGGTAACTAGCAAAAAGCAAAAATATATGGAAATGTTTCAAAATGAAGTAATCAATATTAAAGAATTAAAACAATATACAAATCCATTAAATGAAGATATTTCAAGGCTAGAAAGAGAGTTAAAACTAATAACTTCTGAAATAAAAGAAAAAGATGTATTAGAAAAAGAGCTAACAAAAACAATAAAAACAGTAGATGACATATTAAATAATCAAACAATTACAAATGCAATGCTTAAAACAATTATAGATGTAATTGAAGTAGATTCAGATTCAAATGTAGAAGTAAGATTAAAGTTACTTAATGAAATAGGCTCTACACCTGCTGTAATTACTAACTTTAATGATATAAATACAACCGTTACGGAAAGTAAAGTCAGTACATACTGTCCCATGTTAAAGGCAGTCTTCAGTCCTGTGAGAATTATCTGCTGGTATTTGTGAGCCAGTGCCGAAAATGTGGGAGAAAATTCAGGATGAGCTTTAAGCCCTTCATACAGAATTTTGTCGTGATCCACAGACTCGAAACCCAAGCTGTTAGCAATTTTCTGGACGAAATCTCCAACCTTTCCAAGGTCATTAATAACAAGAAATGCTCTCATAGCATCCTCATCATCCGCTGTCTTAAGAACAGACTTCACATAGGTACGGATTTCGGAAAAACTCTCTCTTGTGATACGAATTGTTTCCGGCTGACAAGCAGAAAATGCTTCATAGTTATTCTCCAAAACTGCGTTGAAGAGCTCTATGCTACACCATGTCCGCTTGTACTCCTTGTCTACTGTGTCGGCTCCCTCTGGGGTTCCATTAACTGAATTTGCTTTGAGCCATTCCAGCTCGGGTGCTTTACTAATGTTGTAGTTCATATAAGAACCTCCTCTTAAAAATTTTAGCATATAACTAATATATTGATTATATCACATTTATCTGTATATTTCCAGCACTATATTGTAACGTTTGTATTTTATTTTTATAAAATTGAATTGTACTAGCATAGCGTAGCAGAAATTTAAAAGAGCAAAACTTTGCTCCAAATAGCTTGGCATTTTTCTATGCCTAGTATTCGCCAGATTAGAATTTTCTTATGACTAAAATAAAAAATTAAGAAATTAGTAAGATTTAAACTATGATTATAAATAGAATAACTACATAAAACTAAATGAAAGTATAGATTTTATAATAATCTATGCTTTTATTTGCTATGCGTGGAATTTAAAACAGCTGTTAAGTCTTTGCCTTCTACAGGTGTCTTATACAGTAGCTTTGAAATCGAGCAAGGTTTCAAGAAAGAGTAAAAAAAGGACATTCTAATAAAGATATTGATCATACAAGAATATATCTTCTTAACTTCTGGTGTAAGAAAAATAAAAGGTAAACTTTATAAACTAGAAAATTTCTAATTTACTATAACCCTTTCTTCGTTATGCTACTTTTTATATCTACATTTATAAAAATTGTAGATAATATTGATAAAATGAATATAATGATAAATATTTTTTCTTTTACAAAAATACTAATAATTGAAAGTATTGTAAATATTATAACTTCTGTAAAACATAAACTCATTTGTCCTACTGCTGATAGTAAATCATAATCTTCTTTTGACTCTTTAATAATATTTTGTATTGATGTTTGTATTGATGTTTCATAAACTTTTTCTAAATTATCACTAACAGTTTTATTAATAGAAACAATGAATTTATCTTTTGCAAATAGATAAACTGCTGTTATAACTACTCTTATCATAGATACTAAATCATTTGATTTCTTTATATTCTTATCAGCATATTTTCCTATTAAAGTAATTGTAATAATTTGAAATACTAAAGATATTACAATTACAGTTGAAAATGCTTTAAAATCTTGTAATAAAATATATAAATACATTGGTACAAATAATCTCTCTATTATATGATTAGTTCTTAATGCATATATAATTTTATATTTACTCTTACTATGTATTAAATATTTAATACTAGCTTTAAATGTACTAGACTTCTTTTCAGGTTTATAATCAATTTTTAAAATTGTGATATATTGTAGTATAAAGAAAATTGTAATTATACTAAATAAAACTATTGTATTGTTACTTATTACTCCCCAAGCAACAAAGCAACTAGCAAAAACGGTTCCTAAAATTTTACTTATAAAATATAAACTATTAAATCTACCTCTATGTTCACTTTCTACATATTTACTAGACAATGAATCAGACGATGGATTAGAAAGTCCCATTAATCCCATTGCTAATACAAAAATTATAATATTAGAGTATAAACTTTTACTATTTAGCATAAAATAAGAATTTGCAATGCTAAATAGATTTGAAATTAATATACATTTTGCAACACCAATCTTATTTGATATTGTTACGAATAATGGTGTTATAATTCCTGTGATAAGAAATCTTATACCATATATTAATAAAATTAAGTATATTGGCAAACCAGCTTTGTAAAGCATGACTGCTCCAAAAGTTTCGCTTAATGCATTTGCAAAGTTGTAAAAAAATATACTTAAATACATATATTTATATTCTTTTTTATAAAAATATTCTTTCATTTATTACTCCTAAAATTATTTCATTTATTTTCATATAAATATCATACCAACTATATACTCTAATTCTATTCCAATATTCATAATGTATTTGTATCCTTTATTATTATTTCTAAAATTTATAATTTTTTGAATTATAACAAAAAAATAAATAAAATTCAACATGGATTTGTTCCCAAATTTTGTATAAGTGTAAAATTTTAATTTTTCAATTTATATATTTTTTTATACTAATTTATAAAAATTTCTTCTTGAATATAAAATTCTTCTAACTTCCATAGTATTGTCTTTTACTGTATAAAAAACAGTATAATTATCCACATATATTCTAAAATATGTATTTTTTCTATTTCTAATAGATATATATTCTTCATATGAATCAGGACTAAATGCTCTTTGTTTTATTTCTTTTTTAAGTTTATTAACTAAGTTATTTATTTGTTCTTTCAAAGGTAATTTTATTAATATTATTAACATATATTCTATATATTTTTAAATTTTGGATATAATTACTAATTCATTACTATTCATTCCACATTTTCTCTTCTATATGTTATATATATTAATTATATAAAAATACTTTTACTAATTTTTATATTTTTTACTCTATAACAAAATAGAGCCCTCTAAATTAGAGAGCTCTACCGTTCAGGTGCAATATCAGTTAGTAGTGCTACTCAAAACACAAACCAACCAACGCCACAGAGATTGCGATCATCATAATAGTGGCAGAGACCAAGAAAGGCAGGCGGATCGTTGTTACCATAACCACCAGCAAGCCAGAAACCACCGGATTTTTCATCTCTTGCAAGAACTTTATAAGAATTTGCAAGATTACACTTTCCTGCTACTCGTCTTGAACCTGTTTGTTCAAGATCATATTTTGTATATAGTGCATCCATATAATGTACCAACTCTTTTGAGTCGGTACAAACAGCCACCCAAGCGTCCTTCTCAGACCAGCCTTCATTAATAAGACAAGTAATGAGCCATCCTAAAAACAAAACACGCTCATCCTTTGTACCCAGTCGAAGACCGTTTTCCTTCGCTATCTCTTCCAACTCAGTATAGCAATAGCCTAAACCAGGAACAAATTTGATCTTGCCATTATCCTTTGAAGGATAATTGACAAAAATTTCAAATTCTTTTACTGATTTACTAATAGCCATTTTAAGATTATCAATAAATCTCACTTCTGCATTGTTTGCAGGTTCATGCCTGATTAGTTCTGCATAGATAGGACTGTCCGAACTAGGGATCTTAATAGTCTCAAACTCTATATCTTTTGTTTCGCAATTTAGATGTTCTATGCAATCCTGCGCCTCATCTTTTCCAAGATAAGAGTTCAGAATTGCCAGAACATTTTCCTTGACCGAAGATTCCATCGAAAGCACAAGTTTTCCTGTCTCATCCTTATGGACGAAAAAAACTTCTCCATTGTGTGTGTGCTGAGTTTCTCCATGTATTGCTTCAGAAATCTCTACAGCAACACTGGATGCTTTCCGCCTTCCAAGGTATTTTTCCAGAACCTTCTGAATTTTCTGAACATCGTTCATAACCGTTGTCTTTTTCATAACGATTCCTCCTTAAAATTTAATTATAAATTTTTGGTTGAACGAACAGTGCATTCTTTTGAATACATCTTGATTATATCTCATTATATAAATTTTTGCAAATCACTCTATTATTTCCCCTTAAATATATTTTTTATATAATTTAAAAATCTTTTTAGAATACTTTTTTTATTATATTTCACAGGTAAAATATTATTATTTTCGACACCAGCCATATCTATATTTTCATCTAAGATAGATTGATTTATAGTTTGATTGGATTGATTAAATATATTATTGTTATATTTAGATCTCTTTTCTTCTTCAATCTTATTTAAACAAAATCTATCATATTTCTGCCACATTTCTTTTTCTTCTTCTGGTGCCAAATATCTTTCATATATTTCTACTAATAAAGCTTCTGTTTCTACCATTAAATCCTGTTCAAATATTCCTTTAGATTCATCAAATGTAAATTTATAATTTTTATCCATATTATTTGATATATTATTTATAAAATTCTTTGGTATTTTTTCTTTTTGTTCTTTGGATAAAACTTTTAATATTTCATTTATTTCCACATAAGCTTTTTTATATTGAATATTTTTTTCATTAGTCATAAATTTCACTCTTTCTAACTTTTTTTATTCAAAAATTTGCGTATTTCCTTGTTTTAAGTGGATATCCCTATCATTTATTTTTCTCCCTTGAATTGCATTTTCTTTCTCCATGACTACTTCATCTTTTCTAGCTACTCGTACAACATCTGCTTTAGTTATTTTTTGTTCTTCAATAGTTTTATCTGTATATCCTAATTTTTCTGCAATTCCATTAAAAAATTCTGTTTCTTCTCCTAATATATCAACAAATTCCGCTACTACATTATCAACATATGCTTTATTACTAGGGGTTACACCAACTAATAATGATTTTAAATCATTTTGTTCGTCATCAGTTAATTCTCTTTTTTGCCATAAATTAGACTCCTTCACAGTCTCTATTTGTGCTTCAGATAAATTCAATTTTCTTGCTATAACAGGCATTTTTTTAAAAAATTGTGACTTTCTAGTCTGTCCGTTTTTTACTCTATCTGCATAATCTGATATATAATGTAAACCATCAACTTTACTACCATCATCTAATACAACTGTTCTTGTTTCTAAATCCCTTTTTAATTTACTTGACTGCATTAGAAAATCTGCATAAGTTTGTCCTCGTCCATTTTCTCCTAAATTTACATCTCTTGATTCTATAACTCTATCTGCCATTTCTACATATTCTGTGTATTTTCCTTCATCAATATCAATTACTTGTGGGTCAATTGCTTTTATCATTGCTCTAGCTGTTCTTTCGACAAATCCTTCTGTTATTTGATTATGCATTTTAGGTTCTCCATTAGATAATACTTCTCTGGTTGTAAGTCCTGATGAAAAACAATACTCTGTGTCTAGGTTATTTGACGTTAATGTAAAAACGAACTTATCTCTTGATTTTATATTTCCATTCGAATCTTTAAAAAAAGCATCTACTTCTCCATTTGAATTTTTTATTATTTTTCCTTTCGAGTCTACTTGAGTACTTTTAACAATATATTCTGGTTCTTGAATCTTACCTATAGTAACATATTTATCTATTTTCTCATAGTTTCTATATTTTTTTCCATCGGCACTTTGATATTCATAGGCAATAGTATCATCTGTCTCTATAATTCTTTCTTTCTCTGCAGTATGATTCCATTCGTGAAAGGCTGTCTGTCTTAAATTAGTTAATAGTGATTGCCCTTTACTTAAATCACTAAAATCAATCCCTTCAATTTCCAAGTCTACTTGATTACCTTTTTCATCTTTTGCGAATTCTTTTATAGTCTCTTTTTCAAAAATAAATACTGCTTCCGTAAATTTTCCATCTTTAAAATAATCCAAATGTTGTGCTCCTGCAGGCATTACCATTCTATAAAGTTTAGATGTAACTGGCATTGCTGTTTTATCATTAAAAGATTTCCCATACAAACATTCATCGTCCTTACCTGGAACAGGATTTCCAATTCTAAATTTCTTTACTCCATCGAATAATTTTTCTAACATATCTTTAAAAGATACTTTACCTTCAGTAATCTTTTCACTGGCTAAACAATATTCGTATGCTAATAATTGTGAAATGTTTATGCTTTGTCTTGAATTTTCACTTACCAAATCTATTGTAGTGTCCCATTCACCTTTTGTCTGTTCTATTTTCTCCTTTACCAAATTATATCTTTCTGAATCTTCTTTCTGATAATTTTCTAGTAATTTTTCGACATTTTCTTTAAATTCTTCATATTTATTTTGTGTTATATTATCTAATTTATTTAAATATATTTCCATTATTTCCTCCAATTTTTATATAATTTAAACTTTATTACGACCATTCATTTTCTTTGCCTACTTGTTGCTATTTATATTTAGTGATGAATCTATTTTTTCTGCTCTTTCAAAACCATCATCTGAATAGTATTCATATTTTCCATTAACATATTTTAGTACCATTCCTTCTGTTGCCATACTTAATAAATCTTTTGGAATATCAACTTCTTCAAATTCTTTATTTGGTGCGTCTGTTAAATCCCATAAAAATCTGTTGTTTCCTAATTCCTCAGTTACCATGTATAAATGTCCATCTTTTCTATTTTTATTTAAATTAACATTCTGTTTATCTAATATTTCTTTTGCCATATTCCTTATTTCTTCTTGCAACTCCTTAGTAGAAACGTCATCAACTACATAATTATCATTTCTAATTTTTAAAACATCATTTATTTTTACATTACTTGGCATATCCTTTTTGGTTATTTCCACTTCTTCTATATTACCATTTTCTGCTTTTAATATGGTATAAACATTGTTTTTTTTATCTTTTACAAAATATATTGCATCATTATCTGAATTTTTTTGTTCATATTTTGATATAACATCATTTAATTTCCATCTTATAGAATTTTTATTTCCTGTTGTAAGATTATTTTTAGACAATATATCTTCTATTATTGGAATCTCTTCACTTTTAGAATTAAAATTATTATCTAAATAATTTGACAACTCTTTTATAAAATTTTGCACAAATTTATCCTCTTTTAGATTATTAAATAAATCATTTACAAAATCTAAATTCAATATATAATCACTCCTTTATTTTTTTTTTTTTGATATATTGGAAATATACTATTGAATTAATAGTATAAAGAATTAAACTTAGAAATGATTATATATTATTTTCCATGAATTTACAATACTTTAATTGCAAATACTATTTTTTTATACTTGCAAACAATTTTATTGATATAAATGACATAACATTTATTATTGTTTTTCATGGCTCTCCCCAGTAGCATAATCAATAACTATTCCAGGTTGAACATTATAGCAATAAACATTAAATTGAACTCCTTTACCCGAATCTTCAACTGACCATGCTTCCATTTCTACTCCACTTGCTAAAAGATTGCTTCCTTCAAAAATAGGTGTTACTCGATATAGGACATGATTATTTTGGTTATTATCTAAGTACTCAGCTACTTTATTTTCAAATGGTAACATTCCTTCTGTATTCAAATATCTTGTACCTGTTATCAAATTGTTTTTATTTGCATTTTCTCCTGCAAGTTGCCAACCAATTAAATGACAACGATTATATAAATATTTATCTTTGATTAAATTATCATACCTTTTTTGTACCCATCCAGAAAGATCTTTTATATTACCTATTTCACCACGTTCTTCCCCTTCTTTAGGCATGATTTCTTTGCAAATATTTGCATATGCTACCCCTGCTTTACCACTTCCTAAATCACTATATTTTTCAAAAGGTTCAGTTGTATAATCTTCCTCATTAAAATATGGGATATTATTGTTAATTTCAACATAAGGTATTGATACGTATTCTGGAATTGTAGATAAATCAATTACTATATTTTGATTATTTAAATTGTAATCATTTACTATATTTTCAGTTTCAGAATTTTGATTTATATATTCAAAAATAAAAATACAAATTAATATGACTAATACCCAAATACATTGCCAAAAATTAAGTTTTTGAATTTTCTTTTTTCTTCCCATATAACTACCTCATTTTATTTTTTTGCATTTTATCATTAAAAAAGCAATTTCTCAATATTTGTTTACAGTATTATAAAAAAATTAAAAACTGAGTTCAGTTCAAGATTACCCAGTTTTTAATTTACATATTTTCCATCTTTTATCCACACAGAAACACTTCCATCTAAGCAAGAAAAATCTCCAAATCCTTCATCATCTATATAAACCTTTTCTTCTACATAGCCTAAACAATCGTAAAAAATAGTATTTGCAAATTTTTTTCCTATATACATTCTAACAATCCCACCAAATTTATCTGTCATAACAACAGCTAATCCTGAATCAGGATGTTCATAATCTCCTCTTCTTACAAATCCAATTTTATTTTGATCATAAAAATAATCTTCTTGTTCGCCATAAGCAAAATATTTTCTTGTTTTTAGTAATTTATCTAATATTATATTTTTTGGAGTAACTTCTTTTTCAGGAATTCCATAATAATCTCCATAAAAAACACATGGAATACCTTCACTTCTAAGTAAAATTAAAGAATATGCTAATGGTTTAAACCAATCTAAAATCCAAGATTCCAAAGCTTGACCTGGCTCAGTGTCATGATTATCAACAAATGTAACTGCCTTTTCTGGGAGTTCATTAACTAAACTTCCTTCTAAAATTCTAGACATATCAAATTCTCCATTACTTCTAGAAGCATTATAAAAATTATAATGTAATGGAACATCAAATAAACACATTTTTTCTTCTGTTTTTTCAATAAAACTTTTAATTTTATCTATATTTAAAGACCAATATTCCCCAACTGCAAATAAGTTTTTATCAGCTTTATTTCTAATCTCTCCAAGCCATTCAGGGAAAAAATCTGCTCTAATATGTTTTACAGCATCTAATCTAAATCCATCAACATTAGTAAAATTATAGTACCATAATCCCCAGGCTTTTAATTCTTTTATAACATCAATATTATTTAAATCTATATCTGCTCCCATCAAATAATCATAATTACCATTTTCATCATCAACGTCTTTGTCCCATTTTTTTCCATAAAATTTATATATAGAAACACATCCTGATGTTTCATCCCAATCTACTCCATGAAAATGTGTCCAATCCCACTTAAAATCCGAATATGTATTACCTCTACCAGGAAATGTAAATTTTGTCCAAGCTTTAATCATTTTAGCTTCTGAAATACTAACATTTCTATTTGTTGCATCGTCCTGAACAGCTATTACTTCTTCTGTTTCATCTCCTCCAAGTTTATGATTTAAAACTATATCTGCTAATACTTTTATATTATTATTTTTTAATTCTTTTATTGCTTCTAGATATTCATCCTTTGTTCCATACTTTGTAGGTATAGTTCCCTTTTGATCAAATTCTCCTAAATCATATAAATCGTAAACACCATAACCAACATCATTTATTCCTCCAGCACCTTTATAAGCAGGAGGCAACCACATATAATTTATTCCCAAATTTGAAAATTTACTTGCTTCTTTTGTAACCTTTCTCCAAAGCGTAGAATCACTAGGTAAATACCATTCAAAAAATTGCATCATAGTATCATTGCTAGCCAAATCTATCACTCCTATTTTTAATATATAAAAATTATATACTTAATAAAAAGTTTTTTCAACTTTTTATCAAGTATTATACTAAATTATTTTATAAACACTATTCTTTACTTTTTTGTATTCTATATACTACCTCAGAAATCACTTTCCAAGGCATTATTTTAGAAAATATTCTTGTTAATTTATTTGTTAAACCTGGTACTATAATCTCTTTATTATCAAACATTTTATCTATTGCATATTTCGCAACATATTCACTGGATAAAGGTTTTATACCAAACTTCACCCCTGCTACATTATTAAAATTAGTTTTTACTGGTCCAGGACATAATATACTAATACTCACTTCTGATTTTTTCTTTTTCAATTCTTTATTTATTGCTCTAGATAAAGAAACAACATAATTTTTTGAAGCATAATAAGTTGCCATTAATGGTCCAGGCATGAATCCAGCAAGAGATGCTACATTTAAAATCTTGCCTGAATTTCTTTTTTTCATTTCTTTAATATATAATTTTGTTAATACATGAAGTCCAACTATATTAGTATTTATTAAATTTAATTCTCTCTCTAAATCAATTTCAGTAAAATTTCCAAAAATTCCAAAACCTGCATTATTAATTAAAATATCTATATCCTTATATTTATTAAACAAAGAAATACAATTATTTTTATCACTTATATCACAAACCTCAACAATAATATTTGTTTTTAGTTCAGACTTTAAATTTTCCAATGGTTCCTTTTTTCTAGCTACAATGACCAAATCATATCCTAGTTTAGAAATATATCTTGCCATATCTCTTCCTATTCCAGAAGATGCACCTGTTATTAAAGCTTTCATAATTACCTCCATTATAAAATAATTTTAATCATATGTAAAAAAAATTGCTATATAGGAAATTCAGAGAACTTTCTTATAATATCTAAAAGACTAGCCAAGCTAGCCTTTATTTACCAAATTTAAAATTTCTTCTTTTTTTTCTAAAATAGTTTTATAACCAATTTCAATTAAATTATCTATATTTTCAACCTCTAATAAACTAGCAGAACTCGCGTCTATTTCTATAGCTAAATCTGATTCTTTTTGAGCTGTTCTAACATCTTTTAATGAAAAAATATCTACTGTTCTAAGTACTATATCCATAGGATTATTACTAGGAGCATAGTCATCTATTTTAAAACTAACTCCTAAAGTTTTAGTAGCTCCCATATCTTTTAAAATATGTATAGGTAAATTGTCTTTTGTTCCACCATCTATAAAATTATACTTATCATAATCACATGTTGTAAAAATTCCTGGAAACGCCATACTAGCTCTAACTGATTTAGATATTGGTGCATCATATAAATAATCTATTTCTCTATTAGAATTTTCTATTTTTTTAGATAAAAAGATACATTCTTTTGTTGAAATTGTATCAACTGTAGCTATTGCAAAAGGGAAACCAATTTCATTCATATTATGTATATTTTTTTCATCACATAAACTTTGAACTATATTTTCAACTTTTTCACCTGGTATAAGTCCTGGTAATTCTAATTTTCTTTTAGTAGCATAAATAAATCCTGCTTTTAGTATCGGCTTTTTTTTTATTTTTGTTAAAACATTTATATAATCACAAGATTTTTCTTTCATTTCTTCTACAGAATATCCTAATGCATACATAGTTGCAAAAATGCTACCTGAACTGGTCCCAGATAAATATTCGATTTTTACTCCCATTTCTTTCAAAGCTTTTATAACTCCAATATGTGCAATTCCTTTTAAACCTCCACCAGCCATTGCTAGACCTAGTCCCATTTTTTACTTCATTCCCTTCAAAATTATTTATTATAGTACTTATAATAATACATCATTATTGCCACAACTAAATTAATTTCTTCAAAATAATTTTGTTTAATTAATTCTAAAGATTTTTCTATTGATATATTTTTTAATGAAATAATTTCCTCTGTTTCATCTAAGTGAACTTTGCCTTTTTTTAAATTTCTAGCTAAATATATATAAATTTTTTCACTAGTATATCCTGCTGAAGGAAATCCATCTATTAATAACTCTAAATCTTGTGAAATTATACCTGTTTCTTCTTCTAATTCTCTTCTAGCTGCATCAACTGGTAATTCTCCTTTTTCAATGATTCCAGCTGGAAGTTCTAATGCGACTTTTTCTATTGATTCTCTATACTGTTCTATGAAAACAATCTCATTATTCTCTGTAACAGGTAATATTATAACTGCATTACCTGGATTTACAGTGAATCTGTTATATTTTACTCCATCCTCTCTTTCATATTTTCTTTCAGTTACATTAAATCTACAACATTTAAATACTTCATTTTTTTCTAATAATTTACTCATAAAATCACTCCCCCTAAATTTCATGATATTATAAGTTATTTTATTACATACATTATAATAACCTTATCTCTTATATTTTTACATTTATTTTACCAATTTTGCTTTATAAAATTCTGCTATCAATTCATCCAATCTGACACTTAATTCATACACAATAGAGTAATCTTTTCCACTTGATATACTGTCATTTAATTCTTTTCTCAATTTACAAATTTCTTCATTTAACATTATACCACTCTCCTCTATATACTAAAATTTGTCATCTACAAAATTAAAATAACATATTCCTACATTTAAGTCAATAATTTAGCACTATTTGTCATATAATTTCGATTGACATTTTTCAACATTTTGTTTTATCCTTATATAAAAATTTAACATTTCAATTCAATCTTTTTGTTTTTTTATATAACTATATAAAGATATAATAAAAATAATAGCTGACAAAATCTGAGAAACTCTAAATTCTCCAATCATAAGAGAATCCGCTCTTAATCCTTCTATAAAAAATCTAATAAAAGAATATAACATTAAATAAAGTAAAAAAATTTGACCTTTAAATCTTCTTTTTTTCTGCAAAATTCTTATTATACAAAATATGACAAAAGTCGATACAGCTTCATATAAAAAAGTTGGATGAACTTCTATGTATCCTTCTATACTATTTATACCCATTCTTAAAAAACTATCTGTTTTTTCTCCATAAGCTTCAATATTAAAAAAATTACCTAACCTCCCTATACTTTGAGCAATTGCAACAAAAGGTACAATATAATCTAAAAAATCATATGGATTTAATTCTAGTTTTTTAGCTCTAAATACTAAAGCTAGTCCACCTAGAATTAAACCTCCATAAATTCCTAATCCACCATCTCTTAATGAAATAATTCTTATCGGATCTGCTAAATAATATTTTAAATTAAACATTACAAAATATAATCTAGCTCCTATTATACCAAAAATAATTGTTACTATTGCTACATCAATAACCTCTTCAAATTTTATTCCATAATTATCCTTACTAGTCATACATAAAAATAATGCTACAACTATCGCACATACTATGAAAACAGAATACCAATATATGTCTATTCCCAAAAAGCTAAATGCTACTTTAGAAATTTGAAATTCTAATCCGATACCAGGGAATGTTATATGGTTCATTGATTTTCCTCCTCATTTTTTAAAGGATTAACAATTGAAATAACTTTTTTATCTTCTCTAAAAACATTTCTTAATACTTCTTCTACATACTCTTTATTCAATGATTCAAATTCTTCGATATAATCAAATAAATTGCTTCCTTTAAAATATTTATTTATTAAATTGTTACCAATATTTGATATATCATTAAATCCCTTAACAAAGTTACCATATATTTTCCTTTTAATTCTGACAAAATCTTTTTCAGCTATTCCTTGATTTATATAATAGTCAAATTCATTTTTTAATTCATTTATTACTTTTTCCACTTCAAATGTCTGACCTTGAATATATACATGAGAATAATTTCTAGCAAATTCAAAATCAAATCCAAATTCAGAAAAAATTAGCCCTTGTTCATATAATCTTTTGTATAAATTTGAACTATTTCCGATAATTATATTAAAAATTATTTCCATTGCTAAATCTTTTTTTATCATTTCCTTATTGTCTAATATCTTATCTTTATATGCTACTGTAAAAATAGGCATACTTATATCCATATTTATTTCTTTTCTTTTTTCAACAATGTTCTCTGGCTCATTAGCTACAATTCTTCTAACTTCATTTGGATTAGATTTTATTATAATTCTCTTTTCTAATTCTTCAAAAGCTTCTTTTTCATCAATATCTCCACAAAGAACTATTACCATATTTTCTGGAACATAAAAATTATTATATACTCTATATAAGTCTTCTTTATTTATTTTTGAAATAGTTTCCTTTGTTCCAGCAATATCAATTTTTATTGGATTATTATGGTACATAAGTTTCATTGCATTCATATACATAGCCCATTCTGGATAATCGTCATACATTACTATTTCTTGTTCTATTATTCCGCGTTCTTTTTCTACGTTTTCATCAGTATAATATGGATTTTGCACATAATCCATAAACTCATCTAAAGCTTCATAAAAGTTATCTGTACTCTCAAATAAATAAGCTGTAAAATTGTTAGTGGTATATGCATTAGCATCAACACCCAATGCTGTTAATACATCTAAACTATTTTTACCATTTCTTTGTTCAAACATTTTATGTTCTAAATAATGTGCAATTCCATCTGGAACATAAAACTCTTCATCATTTATAAAAAAATGATTATCAACAGAACCATAATTTACTCCCCAAATTATATATCTTTTCTGACATCCTTTTTTAGGCACTACCATTATTGTTAATCCATTTTCTAACTTTTTTGTATAAACTTTTTCTTTTATTTTATCATTTTCAATAATTTGCATAAAAAACCTTCTTTCTTAATCTTGAGAACTCAAAAAATAAATAGTATCTATTTCGATTTTGCTCGCGAACTCTAGAATATCTTTTTTACTAACTTTATTTAATTTTTGAATATATACATCTATCTCCTCATTAGTACCAGCCAGCTCTTGACCAATATAATAAACTATTTCAGAGTCCTGTTCTGTTTCAATAGACTTTATTCCTGAAATCAAAAATGTTTTTGCATTATTAATATCTTCATCACTAAAATTACCATTTTTCATATCTTCTATTTGAACTTTAATTAAATCTACAGCTTTATCATAATTTTGAACATCTATTCCACATCTAATAAATATATTTTTCTTTTGTTTTATAAAACTTGATTTTGCTGTATAACAAAGCCCAGCCTTTTCTCTAACATTTTGAAACAATTTTGAATTAGCACTTTCACCTAAAATAGCATTATATACTAGCCCAACATACTTATAATCGTCTTTATTATATAAACTATTTAATCCAATAATAAGTTTTCCTTGAGAAACATTCATTTTTTCTTTAAATTCTCTAATATTTTTTACTTTCTCTTTATTTTCTTTTAGTGGATCATTAATAATATAACTTGGTTTTCTATCTTCGAGTTTTAAGATATTTGCATTATTTTTTACTATTTCTTTGACCTCATCTGTATTAAAATCACCTGACACAAAAATATCTATTTTTTCATTTTTTATTAAATTAAAATATGCTTTTGATACTTTATCTAATGTAATATTTTTAACATCTTCTAAATATCCATATTTATACAATCCAAACCCTTGCTTATTATACATTTTTTCCAAACAATCATTAAATGCATATGAATCTTTATCATCAATTTTTCCATTTATTATATTCTCTAGATTATTTTTTTCCATATCTAAAAAATCAGACTTAAAGTTTTTTCCTTCTATTAGAGGATTAAATACTAATTCAAAAAGTAAATCTAAATCCTGTTTTAATAAATTTTCATTTGAAGGCAAAAATTTATCATTTATTCCTTCCATATAAAATTTTATAATCTGATTATCTCCTGACTTGTCAATTCCACAATCAAAAACAGATCCATACAAACTTTCCAAAGTCTCATTTATTTCATACTGTGTTTTCAAATTTGCTGTTCCTCTTTTTAATAAAAAAGGAATTAATGTATTTAACGTAACTTCTTCTTTTTTCAAAGGAACAGTTATTAATACACATGCTAAATTTGTTTTAAATAAGTCTGTTTTTATTAAATGTAATTTTATACATTTTTTTACTTCTAATTCACTATATTCCAATACATTCATCTCCTTTAATCCTTTATTATATTATCTTAAAATTTAAAAATATTATACTCTAAAAATACAATTATTATCAACATTCAATTGTAAAATTTGATTTATTGTAGTATAATAAATTTAACAGCTATATGGGGAGGGTTGTTTATGAATCCCATAATAACAATATTAATCATAATATTCTCTCTTATAATATTGTATGGATTATATTACATATTCACAAAAAGTATCATAATATTTATAGTGGGAATAGTTGGAGCAATTATATATGTTATATGGTTTTTGAAAAAAAATGGCCTATTTTAAAAGGAGATCACTTGATCTCCTTAACTATTTTTCATAAGAACTTCTTCTACACAATCAGCAACATTTTCACAAGAGTCAATACATACTTCTAAACAATTATACAATGTTGTCCATTTTATAACTTCAATTGGATTTTTCTCTGTATTATACAAAGCTTTTATAGCTTTTTGGTATATTTCATCACCACATTCTTCCAGTCTATTTATCTTAATTACATATTCCTTTATATCACTATAATTTTTCATATTCTTAAATAAATTTAACAATTCACTTAAATTTTTACAACAAACTTCTAACAAACTTATAAATTCATTTACATCATCTCTTAATATTTCAACATCTAAAATATTTAAATTAATAACAATCTCATCTATATTATCTACAACATCATCTATTCTATGCAAAATAGTAACAATATCTTCTCTTTCAATAGGTGGCAAAAAATCTTTAATAAGATAATTTATAATTTCATGTTTACTTTTATCAGCTTCATTTTCTATTTTATGAACAGAATCTTCTATCTCTTTTGATTTTTTCACATCAAAATTATTAATAAATTCTTTTAAAATTTTGCACGCTTCCAAAGCATAATTTGAATTTTTAACAAAACTATCAAAATAATTTAAAGTTTCCTTTTTCATATTTTCCTCCTAATAAAATGAACATATAATCTATTCTATATTTTTAATTGTACTATCTAAAATTTGTTAGCAAAGCATTTATATCCTAAAAGTTTTGAGAACTTTCCTAGTTTATAAATAAAAAGCTAACTAAATATCCAAGCAATCCACAACCTGGAAAAGTAAGAATCCATGCTAAAAACATATTTTTTACGATACTCCAATTAACATTTGACAATCTCTTTGATGCACCCACACCCATAATAGCTGTAGTCTTAGTATGTGTAGTGCTTACAGGCAACCCTGTTAAACTTGAAAATAGTAAGCATCCAGCTCCTGCAATATCTGCAGATGTACCTTGATATGGCTCTAATTTTACCATTTTCATTCCAACTGTTTTTATAATTTTATATCCTCCAATCGAAGTACCTAAAGTCATTGTTAAAGAACATATTATCATAAGCCAAACTGGAATAGTAAAAACGCCAATATTTGTTACTCCATTAGCTAATGCTACCCCCATTAAAAATATCCCCATAAATTTTTGTCCATCCTGTGCTCCATGCATAAAAGCCATAAAAGCTCCACTAATTATTTGAGTCTTTTTAAAAAAAGGAATAGTCTTTCTTCTATCTATATTTTTACATATTTTTTCAATTATCTTTGTGATAAAAAATCCTAACGAAAAGCCTAATACAGTAGAAATCACAAGTCCATATAAAACTTTTATCCATTCATTTATATTAATCCCATTTATTCCATTTTGAATAGCTATCGCCGAACCAGATATTCCAGCAATTAAAGCATGACTTTCACTTGTAGGTATACCAAAAATCCAAGCTAATATAGCCCAACTAACAATAGCAATCAGGCCTGCACAAAGAGCAATAAGAGCATTTGAACTATCATTTCCAAAATCAACCATGTTATAAATAGTTTCAGCTACTGTAGAACTTATAAAAGTCATCACAAAAACTCCTAAAAAATTAAAAATTGCAGCCATTATAATTGCTTTTTTGGGTGAAATTGAACGAGTAGAAACACATGTTGCAATAGCATTTGGTGCATCTGTCCAACCATTTACTAATATAACACCTAATATTAGAATTGTAATTATAAATAAAGCAGGATTATTAAATAATTGAATTAAAAAATTTTGAAAACTTAATTCCATAAATAATACTTTATTCCTTCCTATGGCATAAATCAGGTTGTAAAAAAATTAAATTTTAAATGAAGTTCGCCACAGTGCAACACCAAAATCTTAATTATTTTTCAACCTTTACCTCTTTCTTATATTTTTTTTATTATATATTTATATAATAAAATTTTCAATATTAATTTTATGTAAAATAGTAACATCATTTAGATACTAAAAAAAGAATGAACCATTCATTCTTTTTATTGTAATGGGCAATTAGAATTAAAAATTTTATCCTTTAAATCAGACAACCCTATATTTATTAGATATTCTTTTAAAACATTATAATTTTGTTTTGACTTTGGACCTATTATTATTTTTTCTATTAAATCTGAAAACTTTATTTTCTTTTTATTGCACAAATCTCTAATTTTCAAAATATAATATTTCTTTATTCTTGTATGAAAAGCTTTATACTCTATATTTTCGTCTACATTTGGAAGTGTCATGAGTCTCGTTTCTCCTTCTAATTTAAAAGATGGATGTTTGTAAGCAGCTGCATATGTCCATATTTTATCAAATAACTCATCTACCTTATTACTTTCCAATTTTATTTTGTCACCAATTATATAATTATATAAATCATCTACAAAATGATTATCATCAGATTTTTTTTCATAATTTACTTTTTGAATCCACATATAATTTCCATCAATAACTTTTTCAAATAATTCTTTATTAAAACCTATAGATACACCTTCACCATTATTAGCATATCTATCCCATTGAGACGCTTCATCTTCATTTGCTGAAAAACAAGCAGCTAGAGTGACTTTATCCAATCTTTTTTGTTTTTGATTATTTATAATTATTTCTAAATCTTTTATTTTTTCTTCATTATTAGACTTTAAAAGTTTTTCTTTTACTCCATCTTTTACAACAGTATCAATAAAATAAATCATTTCTTTAGAATCATTCATATTTCTGACATTTCCCAACCACAATTCTCCATTCATTAAAATACCGTTAAAAGCACAAAAATCAGTATAATGCCATAAAATCTCACTTTTATTATTATCTTTCATTAGTATAGCCTCCATTTATATAGTTTTGTAATTTCATTTTAACCCATTTTTACCCAATAAATTTAATTTTATATAACAATATATAATTTTGTGTAACACATACTTATAAAACATCATCAAAATTTCATTTGACAAATTCTTAAAATCTGTGTATAATAAAGATAGAAAATGAACATACAGAAATGTGTGTTACCACTTTAATATGATAAACACTACATTGCCGTCCAAAGCAAAATGTAGTGTTTTTATTTATTCCTTATTTGTACAAATTATGTATATAACTGTCAATAAGGCTATATTTATAGTTAAAGAAATCATAAATCCTATAATCAGAAATAGTAAAAAATCTACCATAAATACCACCTCACTTTCTCATAGCAAATCGCTATGTAGTAAAGTGGCAACACTCACATCTGCTTTTTAGTTCATTTTCTATGAAAACTACTATATACTATTTTTTTATATATTTCAAGCGAACAAAACAAATTTTTGTATTTTTTTAAAAATTCCAATCGATAATATTATTTATTCTTGTTTTTTATTAATTTATTTTAATACATTTATTTTTATATTTTAAGACAATTTTAATACAAAAAACTTTATTTTTAAAATTTTGAAAGTCTAAAAGTATTGAAAACACTAAATTTTTACTTTTAATCAAAAAACATTAAAAAACCGTAAAAGCATTGATATATCAACGCTTTTACGATTTTTCTATGGAGGCGAGTTCCGGTTTGATATTTTTGAAGTTATAGTAATATCAATACTTTTAAGATACAGAAAGCAATTTTTAATGTAACTGGGATTGCGTTTATAAATTTTAAAAATAAAATTAATTGAAAAATATTGACTACATATCAATATTTTGATAAAATATGTATATAATATTTATGGAGGTGTTTAGTATGCCAATTATTAGACCAAGTTCTGATTTGAGAAATAATTATAATGAAATTTCTACAATTTGTCATCAAACAAATAGTCCAGTATATATTACTAAAAATGGTGCAGGAGATTTAGCAGTAATGAGTATTGAGTTATACGAACTTTTAACAGATAAGTATGCTTTATATAAAGAATTAGAAAAAGGAATTAAGTCATTAGAAAATGGCAAAAAATATTCATCAAAAGAAGTTTTTGACGAGTTAGATAAAATTTAAAAAAGAAAGAGGATTTGCCTTTGAAAAAATATAATATAGAATATTCAATGGAATCAAAACAAGATTTAATAGATATAAAACGATACATTAAATATAATTTACAAGAACCTAATACTGCTCAAAAACTAATTACAAAGATAAAAAAAGAAATAGATAGTCTAAAAGATAATCCAGAAATGTATTCTATTATAGATGATGATATAATCAAAAGATTTAAAATTAGGAAACTAGTAGTTGATAATTATATTGTTTTTTATAGAATAAATGATGAAAATATACAAATTGTAAGAGTTATGTATGGAAGAAGAAATTGGATAACATTATTATAAAATATAGCAATTTAAGGAGAAAATATATGGATATAATTAAATTTGATTTAGATAAATTGAAAAAAGAACGAGATGGTTTTTCTTATTATATCTTAGGTCGAAGTTATGACTTAGAAGAAAATGGAGCTGAGCAAGATTATGATATTGCGTTGGAGTACTATAAAAAAGGTTATAATTTAGGTTATCCATTATGCAAATATTCTTTAGGAATTTCTTATGAATTAGGTTTAGGGAATGCACTACCAATAGATGAAGAAAAGGGAAACAAATTGTTACAACAAGCTTATCCACAAATAATAAGTTTAATAAATTCACAAGATATAGGTGAAATTGAAAGAATTTACGCTCAATTTGTTACAGGTGCATATTATTATTTTGGACTAGGTGGAATAGAAAAAGATTATAAAAAAGCATTTGAAATAATTAAAGAATGTGCAAATAAAGGACACATTGCAGCCATATATGATTTGGGTGCGAACTTTTACTATAATGGGAAAGGAACAGATAGAAATTATAAATTATCAGAACACTATTTGAGAATAGCAAAAGAAGCAGGTCTAAAAAGAGCAATTAATAAATATGAAGAATATGAGTATGGAGAGGAAAGATAAATTATAATATGTATAATTTAAATTATTAAACCTAAAATTGAATGTTTTTTCAATCTTTAATGTAATAAAAGCAATTTTTTAATGTAATTTTAATGTAACTACTGGAAGATTATATAAAAATACAAAAAATTACAATAAATTTCAACGAAAAACAAAAAGTGAATTTTAATGTAAAATGCAGACAGCTCTAAGAAAATAAAAAAATGACAAAATTTTAACTTAATGTTAGAAATTTGTCATTTTTTGTCGTTTGGAGGCGCCAATCAGACTCGAACTGATGATCAGAGTTTTGCAGACTCGTGCCTTACCAACTTGGCTATGGCGCCATAATTCATGCTTGATTATTATATAGTAATTTTTTTATAATGTCAAGTTTTATTATAAAAAACAAGAGTATAGTTTTGTAACAAAGTTTTTATATAATTATTATATGCAAAAATAGAAAAAAATTTCCAATTAAATTTCAATAACAATAGGATAAGCTCCACTAATAGATTTATAATACAAATCTTTTAAATCTTCAGGTGCATTATCTACATTTCCCTCATATAATATTTCACCATCTTTTTGAATTCTAACATCAATACATCTTAGTGAAGATATTTTTAACCACATTTTGTAATCTCCTTTAATATCATATATTAAAAATATCGATAGAAACTATCGATATTTTTAACTTATCTATATATTTTTGGAGCAGGTAGCGGGAATCGGACCCGCGAATCAACCTTGGCAAGGTTGCATTTTACCACTAAATTATACCTGCAATTTTGGTATTTGCTTTTCAAAAGCATATTTATAATACCAAAATTATATAAAATTGTCAATACAATTATATTTTCTTTTTATGAATTTTTAAGTTGATCAATTTTATTGTTAGCAATGTTGTATATTTGATTATTGGCAACTTTCTCTACCACTTCATTAATTTGATTTCTTTCTTCTATTGTAATATTTTTTATCTCCTCATGTTCGACCTTTTCTTCTATTATTCTTTTAGTTACTTCTTCTCGTAATTGTGTAGGTGTCATTTGAACATTATTCATTTTATTATCTGAAAATACACTGTTTATCATGGCAGAAATTTGAGAAGGATCTAGGTCAATAGAAGCACCAGCTATATTAGATAAATTAATATTTTCTATACCTACAGGATTTGATGCATCAGCTCCACCATCTAATATATATTGAAGACTAGCACCTAAATTTTGAGGATCTGCTATATCATATCCAGCTGTTTGTAAATAAGCTAATAGTTGCTCTAATAAAACGTCTGTTTTCTTATTAGCCAAATCGTTTTGATTTTGATAATCCTCTAATAACTCTGATAATTTTCCTCCTTCATCTTCTTTATCTACATTATTCCAATCTATTTCTGTATCACCTGTATAATTTACAGTTGCGTTTAAATCACCATCTTGTTCTGCTATATGAGCATCCCAAACAGACTTATAAAAATCATCTTGTCCAGCTAATGTATTAATATTTTGGTTTTCTTCGTAAATATCTTTCATAGATTGTATATACATTAAACCTTTTACACAATCCTTAATTTCTTCTGGAGATAAATCTGTACCTTTTGCTATTTTTTCATAATCTAGATCCTTATCAAATTCTCCGTTTAATGCATCTTCAATAATTCTTCCAACCTCATCTGAAATTTTAACACTTTCTACACCTTTCTCTTGTAATTTGCTAGTCAAATTTTCTACAGATTTTTTATGTTCATCATTAATATTTTCTTTAGAAAGTTGTCCTGATTCTCCTAATCTTTGTGCTATTACACAAATTCTTTTTAATGATGAATATGGGTCATTTTCATCTATTTTTAAATTTCCATCGCTATTGGATGCTGCAATTTTGCCGTAGCCCATTTGATTATCTTCATAACTTTCACTTTTCCTCTTTTGTAAATAATCTATTCCTGCACCAACACCCTTATATGCACCATATCCTGTAACAGCCGCATCAAACATTGAACGTTTGTCTGATGAACCATACATCATAGCGCCTCCTAGCATTGCAGCAGCAATTGCTGGAGAAGTTCGAGTTAAATATCTTTTTAATTTCTTTCCATTTGGATTTTCATTTAAATAATTTTTAAATCCTTTAATATTTTGTCCTAGTTTTGATTCAGAAATTTTTGTTTTTCCTTTTTTAGCTAAATCATGAATTTTCTCTCCTTTTCCTTTTGCCCAAGATTTAGCTTTATCAGAACCATCAATTACTTTTCCTAAACCTGGCACTCCTCTAGCTTTTTCTTTTAGATTATTTTTCTTTTCAGTAAGATTATTCATAAATTTAGAATTTTTAAAATCTTTAAGAACTCCTCCAAAAGTTCCACTTCCTCCAACTTTAGTAAATTTTTTACCCACAGCACCAGTAGCTTTTGTAGCTGTACTCATACCTTTAGAAACTATAGCTCCAGCAATAGCTGCAGATGCTACAGCATCCCCAAGTCCTTCAGAAACTTTGATTCCAAATATATTTTTAACCATTTTTTCTGCATCCCAAACAAATTTTATGCATAATATTGCTAAAAGTCCACCAACTAATGAATCTATTCCTCCAGAGAAAGGATTTATAATATCTAAACCTTGGCTTATTCCGCTAGCATTTCCACCTAAAGCAGATAGTGCAAGTGAAATAAATACCATATATATTACACAATGAAATGGCTGTATTATTATTGTGAAAAAGAATTCTTTCAACCATGTATTTAATGCCTGGGCTTTCTTGTCACCTATTTTATCAATTGAATATGTAATTGTAATAAGCGGAGAAATTATAACTAAAAAAGCTACTGTTAACATTCTTTTTACATAATAAATCAAAAAAGCAAAAGTTTGAACTATAATCATTCCAACAACAACTATCGAAGCCCATCCTGTTGTAGCAGAAACTGATAAAGCACTAGTTAATAAATTTCCAATTCCTAAATCTAAACTATTACTATTTAATATGCCTCCAGAATTTGATTTTTTTAAACTTTCATAAACATCAGCAAAAATACTTACTAATCCAGAATTTAAATAACATATCAGAACTATTGCATAATGTAAAACGAAAACTAATGCTATACTTGTTGCCCAATTAACAAGCATCTCTTTATATCCAGCCTTATCAGAAGCAACTGTAGAAATAGCCATTCTAATTGCTATATATAATAAAATTCCTAATAATATAGCTATTGCTATTATTCTCATAATATAATACCATAATGCAATATATGATCTAATATTTAATATTGTATCTGGTAACTGATCATCCATATTAAAAATATTTATATCTGTTAATGCTATTTTGTTAAAAAATATATCATCTGGAGTGAGCAAACCCATCTCTTCTACTTCACTGGCTTTAATAACGTTTCCTCCAGTATCTACATATCCAAAAGTTGTTGCAACAAGTCCCATTATTCCCATTACCGCAACTTCTGCAATTAAAGCATGCATTTTTGGAAGATAAGATATAACTCCAGCTATACCATCCCCAATTGTTGCTACGAATTCTACAATACTTTGGACAGCTGTTTGCGCTATACTTCCAGCATCAGCATTAGATGAAGGCCCTAGTACATAATTAAATACTATTATTATTATTATAAAACATATTAGAAATTTTTTAAAAAAGCTTTTCATATTACACTACACTCCCTTCATTGATCTGATTTATAATATCATCTATATTGATATTTCTTACTTTACTTTCATATTCTTCTTTTAGTTTTTTATATTTCTTTCTTTCAGTAGAATGATTTTTTATTTTAAGAGCTGTTGTATCTTCATCTAACATCTTAATCTCTAATAATTTCTTGGTCAAATTATTTACATCTTTCCTATAGTTATTATAACTTTCTTCATCATCATCTTCAAAACTCATTCTACCAATTGAATCTACTTGTTCAATAATATTATCAACAGTATCCCTAGTTTTTTCATCTGCATCAACAAATTTTGATTTTGTTTTTTGTATTTGTGTAATCAACCTTTCAACATTATTTTTTTGTTTTTGAATTTGCATTTTCTTAAATTCTGATTCTACATCATTATCATTAGATCTTTCAATAATTTCTGATCCAAAAATATCTTCTGGTTTTGAATCATCTGTACTAAATTCTTCAATACTATTCAAAACAGATCCTGCTACATTATCTAATCTACTTTGTTTTCCTTTATTTCTTTTTCTTGTTTCTTTTTCTTTTAATTCTTCAATTTCACTTGAATCTCTTAATTTTTTTATAACTGAAACAGCATCTTTTGGATAACTAATAGTTAATGTAGGACCATATTTTCCGTTTTTAACCAGCCTTGCACAAGCACTTTCTTCTGAATTAGCGATAGAACACATTGTTAGATTAGAAATAAATTTCGAAGAACTATTTAATGTTTTAACACAAGATTCTATTATATAATCTTCATATCCTCTTGGCAAACCAAATTGACATCTAACTATTCCATCATCAGAGATTTTATTCTCAATTGTTGGCAAAGGTATATTTATATCTAAATTATTTTCTTCATTATTATTTGAACTATTTCCATCTTCGAAGCCATACTGACTTGAATTTTCACTATCAGAAGAATTTTCTGATTGATTTTTTTGTTCACTTATTTTTTCAGCTATTTCAGAAGCATTATCAATCTGTTTTTCTGAATCATAAAATTCAAATAATTTTTTTTCTATAATTTCATTTAACTCTTCTCTTCTTCTTGAGTCATTTAATTTTTCAGCGTCTCCATCGCAACTTTCTTCAATATACCTAGAAATTTCTGTTTGTATAATATTTTTTTGAATATCCTCATCTGATAAACTATCTATTTTAGACTGTATTATATCCAATAATGCTTCATCATTTATAGAAAATCCAGCAAATTGAAAGTATGCCATTAAATTTGCTTTAAATGAAATTATAGTTGGATCGTTTTCTCCATATAAATCTATATCACTTATTTTAGTAATATTTTCATTAATTAACGCACCTAAAATCATATCATCAAAAGATTTGTCTAATTGTTGTTTTTTCTGTTTAACTGCTTCTTCAAAAGAAATATTCATACCACTTGATTGCATATCTTGCAAAAAGCGAGCATATTCTTCTGGATGATCTTCTTTCATTATATTAGCTATATCTTTTTCATCAAGAGCATCATATGGCGCACCTGAATAATGAAATGTATTAATAATGATATTTTTCATATCTATGTCTTGATGACCACTTGAAATTGTATCAAGATATCTTGTTGACATAGCAGAATAAGCAGATGATGTTTTTAACTCATCAACCGAACTTATATCCATTTCTTTTATATAATCTATTACAACAGATTCAAATATTTTTTTTCTAATTAAATCTGGTTCTTCTTGTTTAATTTTTTCAAATAACTGCTTATTTTTTGAAATTATATTATCTATTCCTTTTACTGATGAATCAATATATCCTTGTTTTATCATATTTTGAAAAAGAGCTTTTTTTGTATATTCATTATCTAAATTAAATCTATTTAAATCATATATATGATTTTGCATAGCTGTATCTATAACTGCTTGACGAAATCTTGATTCTGGACTAAGAATATCCATATTTCTATCTGTATTAAAAGCAAATCCAGTCCCTTGCTCATTATTAAAAACTATAGTACCATCTGATATTCTTTGCTTAAACATCAAGTTAATATTATTACTTTTCAAAATATTTGTTGAAATTGTACTTATATACTTTTTATGATAATCTACAATTTCATTTGTTAAAGATTTCATAACTTCTAAATCTACACCTAGTTCAAACTTTATTACATCCTTTAAATGTTGTTCTATCATTCTTCTTTCCATATAAAATGCCCTATTTAACATACCTGCTGTACCTGTAAGTATAAATGGAACAGCTGGAATCATATATTTTAAATTACCACTTTGTAATTTCATCATTATATTATTTATTCTACCTACACTAGGATCTGAAGATGTTAAGCTTTTTATTTCTTTATCAATTGATAATAATGAACCTGTAGAAAATGGTGTTTCTGCAAATTTTAATTTCTTTTTAAATTTTCTGTTTATTTTTAAACTTTCATTTGGATTTTTATTTAATTTTCTTAGTTTATTACCTCCAGATGCTATAAGAGCTAAACCAATTGATGGATTATCAACTATCATTCCCATACCTAATATCATACCACCAAAGCCCATTACTCCATCTGAAACATCTTTCCTTAATTCTTTTAGTAAAGCTTTATCATCTTTTGATAAATTTAATATTTGTTGTGAATTTTCACTAAATATATTTTTTAATCCTCCAATAGTTATATACTCTTGAGATCTTTTATCAAAAATTTTTTCCGCTTTTGCAACTCTTCTACCCATTACATAAGTCTTATTACCCTCTTCATCCACTTCAATTTCTTTTACATAATCCTCCATATAAGCATCTGGATCAAATGTATGTCTAATTCTTTGATATAAGCCTCTTCTAAAATTATAATTTCCTAAACTATTTTCAACTTTCTGTTTTTGATATTGTAATTTTTTAATTCTATCCTCTAAAGCCAATCTTTGTTTATTATCAATTGTGTTATTAGCTACATTTGTTAAAGCATTTATTTGATTTTCTAAATTATTAATTTTATCATTAAATCTATTAATTTTTGCATTTGATAAATTTTCTCTAATTCCACTTGCAATTCCACTAACAGTTTGACCTAATTTTGAATTTTCAATAGCACTTCCAGCTCTTATAACCGGTTTCATTGCTTGTCTTCCAAGAGATGAATATACTCCTGAAATTTTTTGCCCCACACCTGTCTTCTTTGCTATTGCAATAGTACCTAGTGCAGTAAAAGCAGTATCTTTTATATCAGAAAGAGACGTTTTTTCAATATCATCTGACATTTTACTTCCTTCAGAGAATTTAAATATATTTCTAAATATTTTATCTGCTTTTGTTAAGAAGTTCAAGAAGATAAAAGATAATAAAAATCCTATAACAGACTCATGTGATAATTTTAATGCTAATCCCACAAAAACAGCATAAACTAGTGCATGAATTGATTGTAAAAGAACATTTGTTGCATATTCTTCCATCCATTTTGAAAGAATTTTAGAATTATTTTTACCACTTAAAATATTTTGTAATGAATAAATAAGTATTATAATTGGTGATATTATAGTTAATATTATTATTACAATTGTTCTTTTTAAATACATAAATATATATTTTACCGTAAGATAAACTAAAGCCATATACATCATCATTCCAGTAAATCCTACTGTAAAATGTATATCATAAGCTCTAGATCTTGCCGTTTCATATAATCCATATTCTTGTCCCTCACTAATATGTTGTGAAAAATCTCTAAACCAATTTATTAAAGTTTCATTTAAATAAAGTACAAAAATCATAAAATAATGTATAAAAAATAATAATATAAAGCAAACAAACCAATTTACAATAGCTTTTTTATATAATGCTTTTTCTTGTGCAATAGAAGAAATAGCCAATTTAATTCCAAGTATAATTAAAGTAACTAACATACACGCTATAGAAAAATATCTAAAAATTGTGTACCATAAAGCTACATTTTTTCTAAGTTCTTTAAATAATTCATTATTATTTACATAAGACCACATACTTGAATCACTTTTAGTATGATTTACATCATTATATTCATCTGGTTGAAAATCTCTCATACTACCAGTGTCTTCATCTTCAGTTGCTGTAAAAATAGCATCACTTGCTGAAACTAAAAAATTCTCTTGGTTATTTAGAAAATCTTTTTCACTTGCATAAGAAATATTTAGTACACTAAACATCATCATGTAAATAAAAATCATAACTATTAAATTAAATATTTTATGATTTTGTTTTTTTATCATATATTTTCCCCTTTAATTACTTCGTTCTTCTTCATATAAATTTATATAATCTTTATCTAAATTCAATTCTAACTTTCCTGATTCTGCCAAAGTCTTAATTATATCTGAAAAATTATAATTATCATAAACTACAATATTCATAGTCTTATCATCATATAAATATAATTCTATTCCTCTATTATATGAATATAATCTAATTCCATTATCTATTATTTCGCTTTTGAAATCTTGATAATTTTCTAAAATATCAACAATAAATTCTGTTCTATTTCCATTATAACTTCCATTATAGTATTCCAAAACTTTTTGTTCAAAAAATAAATTATTAATATTTAAATTAGGATAAACAACAATCATATCATCATAAAAAAATGCATATAAATCATCCATCTTATATCCAATCATTTTATTAGATTTAGAAAAATGAGGTTCTCCTAAAACATTTTTTATTTCAGTAAATGATGTTCCAACTTTGATTCCATCTACAATCTCTGATTTATAATTTTCATTATAAATAATATAATTTATATTTATATCTGAATAATTTTCTTTAAAATCACCATAATCTATCCATTCATAATCTATTGTTTGAGGCTCTCTATCAATTTTTAAATTATCTCTTTTCCATCCATTTATAGAAATCAGATTTAATTCTTTCGAATCTTTAGAAACTACTTTTGTTTTTTTAGTTTTATGCGAATTTACTTCAATAAATTTATTATTTTCAAAATAATCTTCTACACCATTTATTGTATATATATCTTCATTTTTATTTAAATAAATTTCTATATTATTTTTATCATCTGTTATTTTAAATGGAGCAGTAAGTTTATTTTCTAACACTTTTACAATATCATCAAAATATTTCTCTTGACTTTCATTATTAACATATAAATTATTTTTAAATCTTAAATTTATATCATAATAATCATTTCCGTCTTTATCTTTTTTTAATGAATATGATATGTCTTTACACCCAAATGATTCTAAAACATCTTCTAAAGGGTAACTTTCAGGATTCTCTTTAATATACTCTTCTGGTCTATTAACATTATCTTCTATAATATTATTTGATTTGAGTGATGAGAATATATGTAATATACATAACATTATAGCTAACAAGATTGCAATTATAGCTAAAATAATTATTAAAATTCTTTTATTTTTATTTAGCTTTTCCTTTTCTATCATACTCACCTTCTTTTTATTTTCTATATACTTTATCTATTTATTTTTACTTACTCTGCATCATCAGTTTCTGTTTCTGCTTCTGCTTCAGATTCATCTTCAGTTTCACCTTCATCCTTATCATTATAATTAAAGAAATTTACATCAAAAATTCCTATCTGATTAAATACAATTTTTTCTATTGTTATATTATTAGAAGAATCTATTTCAGTAGAAGTTACAGGAATATTCTCGATATTGTCATCTCCTACAATTGTTTCTATAGAAAATGTTACTAAATTTTCAATAATTGCAGTCCATCCTACAAAAACCATTCTGATTTCCAAAGTATTTAGTCCTACTAAAAAGTCAAAAATTCCTGATATTGAATCAACTATTCTTTCAAAAACACTTTTAGTAACAGAATATTTTCCGTCTGGAGCTCCATTATAATACCAGTCTGACATATTAATATTATCTCCAGCCACACCCGTACTTTTGTTTGAATTAGAGGTAGTATTTATCGGATCCCCATCTGTATTTAGTGACTTAATATCATTAACAGCAATTTCATTTAATCTTATTACAGTATCATATCCATCTTTATATGAGTCTAGTGTTTGATATGATAAACCATCACCTACTGAATGAACAATTCTTTCTCCATCACCTTCTGTATCACCAACATAAACCATTATATGATGGTCATTACTTATCAAATCACCAGGTTCTGGATTTTCATTAGATACTCTAGAAAAATAATCAGTCTGACCTCCAGGATTTCCTGGAGCAGAAAAACAAAGCATAGATGTACTAACATTTGAATTATTAATTCCACAGTCTAACCCAGTAGCATTATGAATACAAAAATTTATCCATCCAACACAATCAATTAAATATCTCGCATTCTTCCCATCAGATTCACTATAAGTATTTTTATCATATTTTGTTTTATCTAAATATGCTTTATTTCTAAATAATGGTGAGCCTAAATTATACCAACAAGTTTCACTTCCATGTTTTTTTTGAAAATTAACAGCATAAGAAGCAATAGCATTTCTTGCATCTTCAATTGAAACTGCCAAAGAAGTTACATAAGGGAACAAAAGTATAAAAAGCAATGTTATACAAATTGTTTTCTTAAATTTAACTCTCATCTAATCACTTCCTATCTCTATATTTTCATTATCATCATAATTTAATATTCCGTTTTCAAAAGAATTAAAATCATAAGTTTGATTTCCTGTAATAATTTCTTTATTTGTTCTTGTTTCTAAATCAAAATAGAAAATTCCTTTATTTTGTATACTATAAATAAAAATTGTATCTGAAAACCACAAATATGAATTTATTGGTTCTGTTAATCTACAACTTATATCTTTAGTTTCATCTTTAGCCTTAAATTCTACATTATTATTATTAACAATCTCTACAAACCTTTCACTATTTCCTGTATATTCTGGTAATCCTGCAGTATCCACAAAAACTGCTTCATTACTCAACCTAGAAATTTCAGTACTAAAAATTCCATCAGTATCTAATTCAGCTGTAATTTTATTACTTCCTATTAAATCTGAAATAGATTCTAAATTATTGTAATTATTATAAATAGTTACATTTGTAGGATCATCTCTTGTTAAATAAAGACTAACTCCTTGAGAATTGTAGTTTAATGAAACATAATTTGAATCATAATTATATTCTACATAATCATCCCATAAATAAGTTAAACTATTAGTAAATTCTTTAACACTTATTTTTGAATCAATATAATCTCTTAATAAGCTTTCAAACTCATCATACTTATATGTATTACATCTATAAACTGACACTTCTTCATCTGAAAAGAAAACATAAATATCTTTATTCTTATATCCAATTATATTTCCTTGTTGCATATTAGATTTTCCTAAAGTTTTTTCAATATTATCTTTAGAATCACCTACTCTTAATCCATTTACAATTTCTGAACTATAATTCTTATTAAACACAATATTAAAAATATCTCCAGAAATTCTTTTAACTTTTATTCCTTCTTCATGAAAAATATCATAATCTCTATATAAAGAATCTTTTGTTCCAAAAACCGTATTATCTACATTCCAATTATTTTTTATTACCTCATTAATTTCATTTGAATTAATTGTTAATTCAGTTTCTGGAATTTTTTTATAATTTTCTAAACTTTTTTGGGATAAATGATTCTCAAAATAATTTTCTTCACCATTTATTGTATAATAATAAAAATCTGAATCACTATTATAATACACTCTAATAGTAATATCTCTAGATGTATCAATTAACCTAATATTTTTTTTCTCATTTTTTACTAATGAATTTATTAAATTAGTATAAGCAAATTCTTGACTATTACCATCTTTATCAAATAAATCTATAGCAAAATACAAATATATATCACAAGAAAAACCTTTTTCTGCTGATTCTTGCAATCTAATGAAGTTTCCACCTGATTTTTCTATTATATTTCTTATTTCTTCTTCTGATTTATTAAACGAAATTGAAACAGTATTTTGATTTTCTGAATTATTGGAATTTATTCCATTTACTATTAAAGTAATTAGAATTACCAATAATAAAATAATTGCAATTAAAATAATCATTTTTTTATTGTTCAATACCTTTATTTTCATATTTTACCCCCTTGGCATTCCCGGTTTAGGACCTGGTTTTGGAATCATGTTTTGTAATTTTCCTCTAAATCCTTTCATTGAGAATTGTTCGTCAACATTTGCAAATGCAGTTACTCCTAATATTGTTTTTACAATCTTCTCTCCTCTTGTTAGTGACATTAGAAAAATTACTCCAACCAATGGTGCCTTTATTGCTATATTATTTCCTACAAACATAAAGACTAAATATATGTAACAATGTAAAGGTTGTAATAGTAAATTTGAAACATATTCTTTTAACCAATTACTAAATGCTTGAGCTTTATTATCATCTACTTTATCTGCTGCATATGTTAAAGTTATAATTGGTGATATTATTACTAAAAATACCATTCGTAACATTCTTTTCATATATAAAAATAGAAATTTCAGTTCCACCCATAGTAAAATCCAATATATTATTGAATATAATGCCACTCTCATACCACTGTTTTTATTTAGCAAAGAATACATAGAATCTATTATTGCACTTTCAAAAGATATATTATTAGAACTCACTAATGAATCTTTAATTCCTCTTGCAATATCTGTTAATATATTTGAAAATGCATTTATAATAACAAGGATGTATTGTAATAAAAATATAATAATTATACTCATTAACCAATTAAATATTAATTCTTTGTATTTTGCTTTATCTTTAGCAACAGTTGATATTGCCAGCCTTATTGATATATATAATAACATAACCAAATTTAAAGCCAAAGCTACATCTCTAATTATAATAAACCATAATTTTGTTATATTTCTAAAGTCTCTAATAGTATTTTCCATGTTACTAAATATATTAAATGAAACTGCTAATTTGGTAGAATCTCCTGTTGTAGAAAAATCTGTAAATATATCTGCATCTAGTATCAAATACTTTCCAAATATTATGCTTTCAATACTGAAAACTGAAAGTGTATCATTTCCTGATACGTGGTCATCAATAATTCCACCTCCATCTAAAACTATGGTAAATAATATATGACAAATCATTGGAAACGCATTAAATATTTTAGCCAAAAGTCCAATAATTGTTCCTGTAACCGAAGCACCATTATTATCAATTGAAACCTCTTCTGTTTCACCATTTTCATATTTATTTGTTGCTGTACCTTCTGATAACTGATCAAAAGATGATTGATATGAACCATTAGAAGCATCAACAGATAATCCAGCTGAATCATCTGTAGCATAAATTGGATTAATAAATATGAAATTAAATATAACTATAATAGTTACAAAAGAAAATACTATTTTTTTCATTCAATTACTCCATAAATATCTATATTGCTTTTTATTTTTCCATTTGAATTTTTTTATTTACATTTGTTTCAACAAATTCAAATTCTTTTTGTGTTGGTTGAATAGCAAGTATTGCAGAATCTGAACCTACTCTTAGCAAACCTTCCCCTCTTCCACATGTTATTAAAAAACCTGCTTCTCCTTCGCTTAATTTAAATACTTCTTTTAAATATTCTATCTCTGATTTATCCTGTGCTAAAAATAATTTTGTATCAGATGATGTAAGTATAGCTTGCGCCTCTGGTTTCTCATAAAAATCTTGAAATTTTTGTGAAGCTACTGTAAGAGAAACATTTCTTTTTCTAGCACGTCTAGCCATTGTATTTAAAAAATCTACTGCTTCTGGATAAGGTAATAACATCCAAGCTTCATCAACCAAAACTCTTTTTTTATTAGCTTTTGTTTTATCTTCACTATTCTTCTTAACATATTTTTCCCAAACCCATGATAAAAGTACTTGTTGTGCAAGTGGTCTAGCAAATCTCTCTTCTAATTGTGAAATATCTAAATTTATGAATGGTATACCATCTAATAAATCAAATGTTGATTGTCCATCAAAATAAGCCATCTGACCTTGAAGTTCCCTAACATATTGTCTCATAACTTTTACCAAATAACTATAATGAAATCTATAATCTGGATTTTCATTTTCTTTGGCTTTTCTGCAAAGTCTCTTATACCAACTACCAATTGTAGGCATCTCTTTTTTCTTTCTACCAATATAATTATTAGTCATATTAGATTTTATGTTAACACTTGAAGTATTTACATACAAACTTTCAACATTATTGTTTATTCCTCTAGCAGTATATTCTTCAAGAGCTGTTTCAGAAATAATCTGTTTTGTAAGCTCATTTACTTCTGTACTTCTTGTACTACCTCTAGCCATTGTAAGCAAACCTTGAGTAACATCTTCTACTTTATTTTCAATATTTAAAACCATTTTTTCTTTACCAGTTATCTCATCTTTAACAACTTCTGTTTCAATATCAAAAATATTTATAACTGTTTTTGAATTTGGACTAATAACTATATTTACTCCACCAAGTGCTTCTGAAACCACTCCATATTCACCTTCAGCATCTAAAGCTAAACTTTCAATCCCCATTAATATTGAAGATCTAGCTGATAGAGTTTTAACAGTAACAGATTTACCTGCACCAGATTTTCCAAAAATAATCATATTATAATTTGCAAGTTTTGAACTAAAATTATTATATAAAATTGGAAGACCAGTTTGTTTATTAAATCCTAGTGGAATCCCATCATCATGACCTATCTCAGAATTGAAAAATGGGAATACAGTAGACATTGCATTTCTATCAAATGTGTGAGATTTACTTAATTTATTATCACAAAATGGTAAATTACTTCTAAATGCAACATCTTGCATAGCCCAAGCTGGCTTGATATCTATTAAGTTTTTTGACATTTCATTAGATAACAATTCAGTATATCTATCTAATTCTTCTATACTATATGCAAAAACAGTTGCAACAATTGTAGAATCAAATAATTTATTAAACCCAGCAGAAATACCATCTCTTAATTCTTCTGCTTCAGCCTTCTTAATTGCCATATCTCTTTCTCTATTTATATCTCCTCTATCTAATGCTACCATTCTTTCTGATTCTATTTCATTTATTTTTCTATTTAAGTCAGTTTGTGAAGTAGCTTCACTAATTGGATTTATAAAAACAGAAACATTTATATCTCCAAATGTATACATTCCTCTTAGAAATTCTGGGAAAGTACAACTTCTTGGCAATGCAGATACTACCATACTCCTAGCATATCTAGTTTTAGTTGATATAATTTCTAAGTGATTCGTATAACCAGCATCAATACCAGCTGGAGCTATTAAACTTTTTAAGTCAGCTTTATTTTTTTTAAAAATTGTTGGTGTTTCTACTTCTCTATCGTCATTAAAATCTGAATCTATTTCTTTTTTACTTTTTATTCCAAACATATATTCTACTCCTCTCTAGTTCTTTTTCTAACTACTTTTCTTTTAGTTGGAGCCTCTTCTTCTTTAGTTTTTTCCTTTTTTTCTGTTCCATAATTTTCAATCTCTTCAATTGAATAATCATAGACTTTAGGATCTAATTGATTTTTATATTCTTGGACTAAATCAATCGCCTTTTGTTTTACCTTTTCTTTCTTTTTTTGTTCATCCAAAAAGTCATCTTTTCTTTTTCTCTTATCTGCTTTTAAAATACTATCTGTTGCTAAATCTATTGCCTCTATATTTAATTGCTCATCAATCATTTTTTCTTTCTTTTCTATTACATCTCTTCCACTTGAATATAAAGCATCATATTGAGCATCTAATGCTTTTGTAAATTGATATAAATCTGATTCATCTCTATTGTAAGCTATGTATAATAATTCTGACAACTCTTCAGAATTTAGGATTCTAGATGTTATTGATGAACTTGCTAAAGCACTAGCAACATTTTGTGCTCTTGTATATAATTCTGAAAAACACATTCCATCAATTTCTTCTTTAGAAAAGTTTTCAATATTACCGCCTAATTCTTCAACATAATAAGGCACAACTACATAAGTTTTTTGTTGTAAGATATTCTTATTAGAACTCATTCTTTCAACATATTCTATTATATTCAACCCATATTCTAATACATTTTCTTTTCTTCTTTTTTCAAAATCCAATTTTTCTCTTAATGCTCTATTTCCAGAGGAAACAGCCTGTTTAATTTTTATATTCAATTTTTCTATATCGTTATTTAAAACTTCAACTCTATTTTTATAATCTTGTATAATATCTCTTAAATTTAAAGTCCTACTTTGAACATATAACTGGACAGAAAATCTCAAAGTATTCAAAAATTGAACAAATCCTTCTTCAACACTAATTTTTTCAACTTCTGACATTAAATCATAATTTATTCCATTACACTGTAATACCATAACATATTGCTGTTTATTTTTTCTAACTATCATATTATCAACAATCTCATCAAATTCTAAAAAATCCATTATAGAATCTTGTGCAAGATTTTCTTTAAATCTACCTATATTTTGTTTATTATCTTCTTTTTTTTCAGTTTCATTGCTAATAATATTTACTTCTTTCTTAGCCTTGTTTTCATATTTTTTTCTTCCAATTAAAATATACGATACAGATAAAATTATTATTAATAAAACAAGTAAAAATATAATAATTTCACTGATAAGAATTAGGCTATTATAATCCATCAATTATTCCTCCTCTTTAGTATAATATGTATAAATTTTCTTATTCTTTTTAAATTTTATATATCTAAAAATTATTTCACTTACTGGCTCTCCACCTATTTTTTTAGTAACAGGCAACCATACAATTGTAGGTATTTTAAATGCACCTAAAGCATATCCTACTAATCCCCAAAATCCTAAAATAATTGCTCCCACTAATTGCATTCCTAAATATTTAAATAAAAAGTAAAATATTAATCCAAAAGCTACCCCTATTGAAGTAGAAATTAAAGATTTTATTGTAAAAACATACAATATTCTTGTTTCACCACCATAACTACGTGGTATTTGATAAGTTCCCATATTAAATTCTCCTTTGTATTTCTATAATTGACTCATTATACTAACTATAATTGACCAAATTGTATAACTTCCAAACATCACTCCTGCTGCTACTGCCAAAGCAACAAAACGATGTTTTAATTTTGATTGAGTTTCAGGAGAAGGTTTTGCTAATACCCATTGAATTCCTAAAATAAGCATACAAATTCCTATTATTAAAACACCAGCAACAGATAATATTTTAACAACCGGTCTTACTTCACCAGAAATATTTTCATCAATATTATCAATTTGTGTATATTGATTTTCTCCTTCTTTTATAAAGTTGTCTGCAGAGCCTTTAATACTATCACATGAAACTGCATATGTATAATTAAAAATTGATAATACTACCATTGCCATAAAAAACACTATAAAAATCATCTGAGTTTTTCCGTTCATTTTCACACCTCCTGAATTATTCACATACCTATAATTATTATATAATTTTTGACATTTTTTTTCAATATATTTTATATATTTTTTTAAATAAATAAAGATATATAACTAAAACATAATAGTTATATATCTTTTAGAATTCTATAATGAATCTTCTACAATTTTTTGAATTATTTTTAAAATATTTACAGTAGCAACAATAATAAATGAACCTATTAAGATAGGAACTGCCCTCTTTTTTATTTCGGCTTTTTCTTCAATACTTGAAAACATATAAGATATTCCTAATTTCATAACAGCTATTATTGATAAACCTGTACCAGCAAATTGTATTATTGTAAATATTCTTGAAACGATTGCTAATAAACTATTATTACCTGAAGTAGGATCGCTACTATCAGTATATGGATTCATCGAATTTATTAAATTATCTGTAGCATAAACATTTATAATATTAACATAAAATAAAAAAATTAAAAAAAATATAAGTACTATTTTCTTTTTATTATTCATATATAACCTCCAATAATCTATTATACAACAAAGTTCTCTTCTATAAATATCTGGATAATCTGTAGTATTCCAGCCGCTGAAAAGAATACTATTGCTCCAATAACATAAATCACTGCATGTTCCTTAACTTTTGCTTTTTCTTCTACAGATGATATCATATATTTAATACCTAATGAAATAAGCAATATTACTGCTACACCTACACCTATAACTTGTACAATTGAAATACAGTTTCCTATAATTTTTGTTACATTATCTTCAGCATAATCTAATCCTATATTATTATCTGCATTAGAACTATCAAATGTTTTATCAACATCTATACTCCAAGAATCACTATTAGCATAAGATAATACTGAAATACAAGTTATACAAATCAAAAATAATGATATTATTTTAAATAAATTTTTTTTCATTATGTAATTCTCCTTTCAATCATTTCTATTTTATATTTTTTGAAAAACTTTGAATTATACTAATTATTCCATTAGTTGCAAATATAATTATAGCACCCAAAACATAAACAAATGCATGTTTTTTTATTTCAGCTTTTTCTTCAACAGAAGCCATAATATATTTAACAGCTAAAATTGTTAGCATAGCAATAGCTATAGCAACAGAAACTATCTGAAACACATTTCTTATTGCTCCCAAAAAATTTTGTAAAGTTCCAACTGTTCCTCCTTTATCAGTTTTACTTCCATCTATTGAACTTTTTGATTTGTCCATATATTTTTTTATAGCACTTTCTCCAACTGATTCTGAAGTGGTAGTTGTTGTTTCATCAGCTTTTTTTGTACCTGTTGCATTAGAATATTGATTTATTGAAAAAAATGATAATAATATCATAATTATTGACAAAATAATTATTTTAAAAATTTTATTTGTTTTTATTTTCATTATACTTTTTTGATATTATTAAATACCAAAATCCCCCTTATCTTATCTAAATTTGAAATTTTAATGGAATTTCATGACCACTTTTTTATATAATTAATTATACATTATTTTATTTTTTTTGTAAATATTTTCTATTTTGTTCTGTATTTAATTTATGATAAAATCACCTTAAAAGTTTATAAGCGAAAATTTCACCTTTGAATGTATAAATATAGAAAA
>CANRKJ010000013.1 GCA_947631185.1 uncultured Clostridia bacterium
CTAATAAAATTATATCATTAAGTGTCTTTTCTTTTTCATTTTTTTGTTAAATTTTCCCCAGAAAATTTAACTCATATTTGAACAAATCAAATATATCAAACATTTTATTTGATTTAAATCAATTTTTATTTTACGGGCGCCCAATGAGCGCCCCTACAATTGTATAAAAATTTATAAAATGATTTCAAATTTGTTTATAATATAAAAAATGTGTATACACATACCCCTACAGGAAATTACATAATAATGTAATCTCCATAAGCACACTACGTGCTATTGTATGAGCATTGCATATACACATTTAAATTTATAACACATTTTTTTTTTTTATTCAACAATTTATTTAATTATTCATCACCTTTTTTTCTTTTTGTTGATGTTTTACTTGAAGATGATTTGGTTTTTGCTGTAGAAGTAGATTTTTTGGTAGTACCTTTCTTTTTATCTGTAGTTGCTTTTTTTGTAGTTTTCTTTGATGCACTTGATTCTTTTGAAGTACTTTTTTTAGCAGTAGTAGATTTCTTAGCTGTTCCACTTTTAGCTGTAGTTGATTTTCTAGTAGTTTTTTTTGCTTTTTTTGGTGTTTCTTCTACTTCATCTAAATTTATACTTTTTATTTCATTTTCTAGATCTTCTATTTCATTCATTTCCTCATCTTCAAATTCATCTTCTTCAGTATCTTCTTCTGATTCCAAACTATCATCATCATTTTCTAATATAATCTTTTCGTCATCTTCGTCATTAAATTCTTTATCATAATCGTCTAAATCATCCAAAATACTAGTATCAAAATTAGCATTATCTTCATCATCTTGATCATCAAATTCTTCATCTGTATCAACAATATTTTGATTTATATCATCTTCATAAACTTCTTCGTCTTCTTCATCAATATCATCTTCTTTTGTTTTTTCATTACTTTTTTTATTTCCCTTATAAGAATTTTTTTCTTCTGCTTTATCAATACCATATGATAATATTAAAATTAATATCAATAAAACACCTGCTGCACCAACGAAAAAATACTTCATATTTCCACTATTGAATAAACTTGTTATATAATCAGTATTTTCTTCAGTAGCAAATACACTTTTGGAAATAATTACAAATCCTAATAATAACATCAATATTTTTCTTAAGTTTCTCTTCATAAAAATCAACCTCACTTTTATTTTAATTCTTTCGTACAACTGGAATTCTTATAACAACTTCTGTTCCTTTACCAAGTTCACTATTAATATTTATTAATGAATTGTTCTGTTCTAATATTTCTTTTGCAATTGATAATCCTAAACCTGTTCCACCTGTTTTTCTATTTCTTGCTTTATCCACTCTATAAAATCTATCAAAAACTTTATTTAAATCTTCTGCTGGTATACCAATACCAGTATCCTTTACTTTAATATAAGCAGTATTTTCAACACAGCCTACATATACTCTTATAGTACCACCCTCATCTGTATATTTTATTGCATTTGTTAAAATATTATATATTACTCTTTGTATTCCACTTTTATCAGCAAATACCATTGGCATTTTCATAATAGGTGGTAAAAATTCTAAAGTTAAATTCTTTTTTTCAAACTCAATTGTTAAACTATCAATAGCATCTTTGGTTATTTCATATAAATTAAATTCAACTTTTTTTACATTAACCTGAGTACTATCATATTTTGATAACTCTAATAAGTCTTTAACCATATTATCCATTCTTTTTGATTCAGAATTTATAATTTCTAAAAACTTTTTAAGAATATTTTTTTCAACTTCATCTTCAAGTAAAGTTTCTGAATATCCCATTATACTCTGAATAGGAGTTTTCAATTCATGTGATACATTTGCTACGAATTCTTTTCTCATACCATCAAGCCTAACATGTTCTGTTATATCTTGAATAACCACTATAACTCCATCAGGCCTTTCATGTTCATTAGTATATGGTGCAAAAAACAAATTCATTGTTCTATCACCTACTGTAATTTTTTGATCTAATGACGTCAACTCTTCAAGATATATTATCTTTTCCATATTCAAATTGCTATCAAATTTTGAAAAAATTTCATCAAAATTTTTTTCATTATTATAATTTAAGAAAGTTTTGGCAGCTGGATTTATATGTATAATATTTCCTTCTATATCAAATGCTATAACTCCATCCTTCATGTGTAAAAGAATAGTTTCCATTTGCTTCTTCTGCCTTGTAGCATCTATTAAGTTTTCTTTTAGTTCATTATTCATTAGTCCAAAAGCATCAACTAAATCATCAATCTCTGTCTTTTTTCTTCCATCTCCTAAATATTTTATATCCATAGATTTTCCATTTGAAACTTTTTCTGCACTTTTAATTATCTTAGATATAGGTGAAACAACAAGTTTAGCAATAATCCATCCAAAAATAACAGAGGCAATTCCAAATATTCCTAAAGAATATATAACTATATTTCTGGTTTCTAGTATTTCATCATTTATGAGAATGCTTATTTCTGTAGGAGATATATTGGGATTATTTACTTTTTCATTTAAATCCCCTAATTTATCGATAAAAAGCAAACCTAATAGGGTTATAATGGAAATTCCTAAAAGAGTAAACACAAAAACGATTTTTACTTGGATATTTCTTAACATAATCTTATCTCCCTATTCTATGCTTTTAATATTATATACATATATTAATTTTTATTCAAGTAATTTTGAATAAAAATTCTTTTCTTGTTTTTTTCCAATACATATACATGCATAAAGAAAAAAACTAATATTAGCACCAATAATAAACCCTAAAATAAAATTTAACATAAGCATCACTCTCCTATCATAATTACTTAATTATATGTATGAAATTTTTTATATGCTAAAAAAAGTAATGCTATTATTATATAAGAATAAAATTTGAAGCACAAAAAAATTTTAATAATTATTTTTTATAGTATAAATAAATATTAAAATTTATTACTATATTCGCAATCGTTGTTCTCGCATGAAAAATTGCTTCAGGAATTTTTCTGTGCAATGTAAAAAAAAATGGCAAATATTTGCCATTTTTATGAGTTTTTATCTGTTACATAATATCCAGACCCTCTTTTTGTTATAAGAATCTTTGGATTTGCTTTATCTTTTTCTATTTTGTCCCTAATTCTATTCATTGTAACATCTATTGTTCTAATAGCTCCGACATATTCTTCATATTCCCATACATCTCTTAAAAGCATTTCCCTTGTAACTACTTGTCCAGGTTGTGTTGCTAGGTACTTTAATACATCGAACTCTTTTTTAGTTAAATTAATTACTTCTCCTTTTACTTTTACCTCAACTCTTTTTAAATCTAAAGTTAAATCTCCAACTTTAATAATATTATCCTTATCTTCATTAACTGTTTGATTTGCTTCTTTATTAAAATTAGCTTCCATCTTTCTTAAATTAGCCTTTATTCTAGCCATTAGTTCTCTAATTTGTATTGGTTTAGTTATATAATCATCAGCACCCATTTCTAATCCAACTATTTTATCAGCTTCTGTATCTTTTGCTGATAACATTAAAATTGGAATACTAGATATATTATAAGCATATCTTATTTTTTTGCAAACAGAAATACCATCTAATTTAGGAAGCATTACATCTAATAAAATCAAATCTGGTTTTTCTTTTAGAGCCATATCAACAGCTGTTAAACCATCTTCTGCTTCTATTGTATCATATCCTTCTTTTTGCAAGTTAAATACTAATAACTCCCTAATATTTTCTTCATCATCTACAACTAAAATTAATTTCTTTTCTCTTTCCATATTTTTCAACACCATGAACCTTTCTTTATAAGGCTATAAGAAAAAGCCATATAATTTAGTATTTCTTACGAAATTATCTAAAATATAATCTTTCGACTGTTATTAATCATTTTTATATCATATTTCTACAATTTGTACAAGTTTTTTTAAAATTTTTTTATAATTTTGATATATATATTACATAAAAACCTCAACATTATAAATTTTTCCATCATTTTGTAAAAATATTTTTTTATCTTTCAAAATTTCATTATTTAAAATAACCTTTTGTACTCCTTTATTTTTTTCTTCAAAATTATTTATTTTAAAATTATACATACTTGTTTTATGCTTGTAATGAATCTCAAAGTTTTTCCACTTTTTTGGAATACAAGGATCTATTATTGCATATCCATTTTTTATCTTCAAACCTAATAATTCTTCAATTATTATCTTATAAAACCAACTACTTGATCCGGTGTACCAACTCCATCCTCCTCGTCCTTGCATATCTTTAGATGAATAAACATCTGCTGAAACAACATATGGTTCCTTTTTATATTTACTTAAACTCTCTATATTTTGAGAATGATTTATAGGATTTAATATTGATAGTAATTCATATCCTTTATCACCTAGTCCTAATCTAAAATATGCCATAGCTAACCATAATGCTCCATGAGTATATTGTCCTCCATTTTCTCTTACACCAGCAGGGTATGATTTTATATATCCAGGCTCTAATTTACTATTTTCAAAAGCAGGAGTAAATAGCTTTATAATTTTATTTTCTCTATCTACTAAATAATTTTCTGCATTTTCTAAGCATATATATTTTTTATCGTTATCACCACAATCAGAGATTACAGCCCAACTTTGTGAAATTCCATCTATTTTGCATTCATCACATTCTATACTTCCTATTGAATTTCCTTCATCATCAATTGCCCTTTTATACCATTTTCCATCCCAACCAACAGTATTTAATTTCTTTTTTAAATCCATTTTTATATTGTTATATTTTTCAATTTTTTCTATATCATTTTTATATTTTAAAATATCTTCAAATCTATTTAAAATATCATATAAAAAGAAACCTAGCCATATACTCTCGCCTTTTCCTTTAACTCCCACATTGCTAAATCCATCATTCCAATCACCTGAGCCAATTTTTGGAAAACCATTTTCTCCAAAATTCAAACTTCTTTCTATTGCTCTTATACAATGTTGATAAATAGATTCCTTTTCTTTGCCATTATAATATATATCATACTTTTCTTGCTCATTATCAGAAAGTAAATTTCCTGACAAATATTCTACTTGCTCATCTAAAAAACTGTAATCATTTGTAAATTGTATATATTCTATAACACTATAAGGAAGCCATAATAAATCATCTGAAAATCTTGTTCTAATTCCTCTTTTCGTTTCATCATGCCACCAATGCAAAACGTCTCCATCAATAAATTGATGTGCTGAACATTTTAATATTTGATCTTTTAATAAATCCGAATTTAAAAATTTCATACCTAACGTATCTTGCAATTGATCCCTAAATCCTATTGCACCACCTGATTGATAAAAAGAACTTCTACTAAAAATTCTACTAGAAATTGTTTGATATCCTAACCATCCATTAAATAAATAATCTAATTCTTTTGAAGGTGTAGTAATCCAAATTCCATTTAATAAATTTCTCCAATTTTTCTTTGTTTGCTCTAAATCGTTCTTCACAAAATCTATATTATTGTATTTATTAATATAATCATTTATTTTTTCAGATTCTCTTTCCTCTCCCATTTGTATAATAAGATTTTTTTCTTCAAAAGAATTTAATTTTATTTGAAATTCTAAAATTACACAATCCACACTATTACAAAAATCATTTTTTTTATTCAAAATTTTTATAGGTTTTCTATAATCACCATTTTCTAATAAGTCATCTTTTCTAAAAGATATTTTATTTATTTTTTCATTACTTGAAATAAACATAATATTATTTTTAAATTCTAAAGACGGTATAGTATTTTTGATATACACAGTATTATTATTAAATTTTGCAATTAAATTTTTATTAGTTAAAAATTCATCTTCTCCTATGACTAAATTAGACAAAAATACTACATTCAAAACCCTATCTTCATCATAAATATTTTTAAATCTAATATCTGTAACTTTTACTTTATCTTCAGATGGAATATAAATATTTGTTTCCTGTAAAATTCCATCCGTTATATTTCTGTATTTTGCGTATCCAAATCCATAAGTGCAATAATAATAGTTATTGTTTGGAATTACTCCACTATTTAATGTCCAAACTCTCTTTTTACTTTTTTCAAATACATAAATAATTTCAGATGGTAGATTTTGAACTCCATTATTATTCCATGGTGTTAATCTATTTAATCTACTATTCTTACACCATGTTGAATCTGCCATGTTCTCAGTAACTATGCTTCCAAAAAATTTATTAGAAATTACATTACTCCATACTGAAGGAGTTTTAGAATCTTTATTTACTGCAAAAACATATTCTTTTCCATTATCTAAGAAACCACCTATTCCATTATAAAAATCCTTTGTTTCAATATTACATGGTAAAATTTCTTCTTCAAATTCTCTTAATTCTATTTTTTCTGTTGTCTCTTTATTATTTAATTTTTCCTCTATATCTTTTATATAATTTTTTAACGTTCCTTTTTGCCTATCAAATTTTAACTTAGAATTATTATATATAAACTCTAAATCTTCTTTAAGAACTTCATTTCTATTTATAACATAAATACCTGATTTTTGATTTTTTAAATAACTAATTTGCTTATTCTGAATTATTTCTTCTATTGAATTTAATAAATAATGTTCATAGATATTTTTTTCATATAATAAAATTACAATATCTATAAAAATATTTTTTGTTCTGTAAAAAATATAAATATCTAAAAACTCCTCAAAAATATAAATATCATCTATGCTATTAATATCAAACAATATTATAGGATAGTCGCCTGATATTCCATATTTCCAAATACTATTATACTCAAAAACATTTTCAAATCTTTGATTAAGTTTTGGTAAATTGTCATCATATATAAAATCTAATAATTTCATTGAATTTATTAAAGTTTCACTATTTAATCTTAAATATTTAAGTTCTTCTTCAACTCTAATTCTTGATAAATCAAATAATTTATTTATTTCTTCTTTTCCTTTTAAACTATTTATATTTTCTAAACAAATTTTTTTATCTTCATTTACACTCAACAATAAAGAAATTTCTATTTCTTCGTTTGATTTTAATTTAAATGTGTTTTTTATAGCAAGCATAGAGTCAACAGATTGAATTATATTATTATCTAATTTTCTATTTTGTACTATTGCTAAAGGAATTCCTAAATTATCTCTTCCATAAAACTTTTCTTTATCTACTTCAAATGAATTTTCTATAATTTGATTTTTATCAGAATATAAACATACTGCTAAATTTAAATTTTCATTAGAATCTTTTTGCTTTTTAGTTATAACAAAAATATCATCTATTTTCTCATATTTTATAAACATTTTATTAAAACAAGGGTGAGCATAATGTTCCATATCATTAGATAATATTGGTATAAGTTCACAATATAAATCTAAAATCTCCTCTGTATTCCCTACATTTGATATTTTAATATTACGAACTTCCATAGGTTCATTAGGATTTACAGTTATCTTGGTTTCCATTTTTAAATTTCCTTCTGTTTTAGAAAAAATAGCTTTATCTGGTGCAAAAATAACTTTACAATTCTCTTCCAAACTTAATATTCTTTTATTTGATTTTAAATAAAAAAATATTCCTTGTTTAAATGATATAGTAGGTTTAAATTCTGTTAATAATTTATTTTTATATTTACTATATCCATTTCCAAAATTATCTATATATACTTTATAATTTTCATTAGAAATTATATTAATATTCTTATGATTAAAATTAAATTCTTTTATCTCACGTTCACAATAACCTGCAAGATTTTCATTTTTTAATTTTTCTACCTTCTTCTTTTTATCTTTTGTTATAATCATTTTTAAAGGCATTTTCTCTTGAAGAAGAATGTTAACTGCTTCTATCTTAGCATCTTTATTAAATCTATTTTGTAATACATTCTTATTTATAACATTATTTAGAGAATTTAATATTAAACCTTGATGATGAGCCATATATGTTTTTACTACTTCATATTTATCCCCAACTTTTAATCTATTTGGCGTGAAATCAATAGATTCAAAAAATCCATAATTTCCTCTTACTCCATATTCCTCTAATTTTTTTAAATTCTTAATACCAGATTTCAATTTAAGAGGTAAAGCTAAGCATGTACTATATGGTGAAATTACTAAATCTTCTTCTAATCCTCTTTTTAGACCTAACCATGGTATACCAAAAGCTTTATACTGATAGTTGGAATTAAAATCTTTAGTATTATAAGCAGACTCAGATATTCCCCATGGGATACCATATCTACTACAATATTCCATTTGACTTAAAACAGCAAATCTTGAAGATTCATCTATAAGACTACCTTCATATTGTTTTAAATTAATATTAGGCATTAGATATTCAAAAGCAGTTCCTGTCCAAGAGACTAATCCTTTATATCCTTTAAAAACTGTAAGAGTTCTACTTAAATTGTTCCAATGTTTAAGAGGCACATCTCGTTTTGCTATTGCAACAACACTAGCTTGTCTTGCTTCTGAAGCTAAGAAATCATAATATGAATCTATAAGTTCATTTTCCTCTAAATTAAATCCTACCGAAAATAGTTTGTTTTTTTCACTGTATAAATAAGAAAAATCTGTATTATTTATTAAATTATCTACATTTTGTATAAGATTATCTAATTCTTTTTTTTCATTATTTTCTATTAAAAATTGTCTTACTATATATAAATATCCCACAAAATTTCCACTATCAACTGTTGAAATAAATCTAGGAATTAGTGGTTTTAAATCTTCTGTATTATACCAATTATAAAGATGACCATTCCATTTACTAAGTTTATTTATTGAATCAAATATTTTATATAGATAATCAATACATTGATCTAATTTTATAAAACCTAAATCATATGCTGATATGACAGAGATAAGTTCCAAACCTATATTAGTTGATGATGTTCTACGTACTATTTTATTTCTTCTATCATCTTGATAATTATCTATTATTAAATAATTATTCTCTTTTGTAATATTATCTATAAAAAATTTCCAAGTATCCTTTGCTATACTTAATAAATATAATTCATCATCTTTAGATAATATCGTTTTTTCTTTATTATCTTTACTAATTTCATAAGCCACAAATGGTGCTATAATCCATAATATTCCTATAAAATATTGATTTAATATAAAAGTAATTGCCCCAAATATAACTTGAATAAACATTTCCTTATAGTAAATAGATAATTTATTCGAACAATTTTTATCAACATCTTCAGATGTTACCCATTCAAGTAATTTAGTTTTCCTTATTTTTCTATATATAACTCTTATAATTGCATCAATATTTTTATAAGCTTCAAAAGGCAAAAATATAAAATCTAATATTATTCTAATTATAGCTAAAAATACTCCTTCAAATTTTCTAGAAAAATTTCTATTAGAATAAATTGCACCAATAATATTACTTTTCTTAAAAATAATATAATTTAATATTTCAAGCAAATACATGATTTCTAAACTTATCAAAGACGTAAATATCATTATATTATTATCTAAAATAAAGCCAAATATTAATCCTATTAAAACCATGGGTTTAAGTAAGCTTCTTCTCAAATTATCAAAAATTTTAAATCTGGATATTTTATTTAATTTTTTATTTTTTATCCAACTAGCAATTTGAAAATCTCCTCTTACCCATCTATGATTTCTATTTATATATGACAAATATTTACTTGGAAATCCATCTAATAACTCTATATCACTTAATAATCCACATCTTAAATAATTTCCTTCTAATAAATCATGACTTAAAATCGTATTTTCTGGGAACTCATCTTTTAGTACAGTATTGTATACATTTAAATCATAAATACCTTTACCTGTAAAAATACCTTCTTTAAAATAATCCTGATAAATATCAGAAATAGCATTTGTATAAAAATCAATTCCACCTTCAGTGCTATATAGTTGAACAAACTTAGAAATATTACTTTGTGATAAATCTAATCCTACACGTGGTTGCATTATTCCATAACCTGATATTACTTTTTTCCCTTTTAAAACAGGTCTGTTTAAAATATGAGCCATTGCACCAATCATTTTACTTGCAGAATCAAAAATTAAGTTTGTATCACTATCTAATGTTATAATATATTTTATTTTATTTATTATATCTTTATCTATATTATTTGCTAAAAAATCGTCTACAACTTTACCTTGCAAAAACAAATTAAATGAATATAATAACCCTCTTTTCCTTTCCCAACCAATAAATTTATTTTCTCCTGAATTCCATCTTCTCTTTCTAAAAATAAAACCAAATATATTTGTATTATATTTTTGATTTAATCTCTCAGCTTCTTTTATACCTGCTTCTATTAACACCTTATCTATATTCTCAGTTTCTTTTTCACTTTCCGTACAATCTCCTAACAATGTAAAATACAAATTATTTTGATTATTTGCATTATAATATACTTCTAACTTTTTAAACATTTTTTTTACTTTATCTTCTGAACCCAATATTGTAGGAATCACAACCATAGTAGTATATTGCTCTGGAATTTCTGATTCAAAGTCTAATTTTGGTATTAAAGTTGGAGCTTTCAATTTTAATAAAATATAATTCATTATTCTAATAATTATTTCAGAAATTGGAATATACAAAATTACAAATTGAAAAATACTTAAAATTAAATTATTTAATAATATCTGTGTTATAAAAGCAAAAATAAAATCAATATATATTGTTAATCCAAAATTTAAAGAAATATATAATTTAGATATTTGATTTTGATTAAGAAATCTTTTGTGTTTAATTTGAAGAGAATCTAACAATTCTGAATAACCATCTTTTAACAAATAATAGCCTATATGTGATTTTATATCATCTTTTGTATATCTACTAGCTAATTCAATTAGTTTATTAGAAATATATACTTCTGATATTTTAAATTTTTTTGCTATATTTTCTATTTTTGTTCTATAGTAACTTTTACTTTCTTGTTCCATATTTTGATAAACATTTGCTGGATCTTTAAATAAAATATCTTCAATTCCATTTATCTCATTTAATAGTTCATCAAAATTAATTCTTCCTATATCCTTTATACTTTTTATACAATTTCCCAAAACAACTTTTAAGTTTGCTATTTGATAATGCTCTTTTTGTATTATGTCTGAAATTGTAAGTCCAAGTTTTAAAACTTCCTGTTCTAAAATGTTTTGATAAGCAATTGCATTTTTTCCGTATTTTCTTAATCTATAAGACATATATTCAATAAATGAAAATTTAAGTTCAGTTTTAGATGAATATTTTATATTTACTTTATTTGTGAAAATTCTATCTTTTAAATTTTTCTTCTCTACTAAATTTTCTATAATACTTTCAACCTTATATTTTTGGTTTTGAGAAATTATAATTTTTTCACATATTTTTCTAATATGTGAAATTTCTGCAATCTTTAAAAATATTCCAAAATTTGAGATTTCGTCCATTGACAATAATTTTTTATTTTGATATGAACTTAAAGCTAATCTAATAATATCTTCATTTATATTACAGTCTGTATAAGAAACTAATATAGAAGCTAAAACATATGCTCTTGAAAAGCCTTTATATTCCCCCTCTGCAATACCATTTAAATTTTTATATTTTTTTAATGTTAGCTCATTTTGAATATATTTAAAATTTTCTTCAATAATATAAAAGTTATCTAATATCCACTCACCAGCAGAATGAATTTTTATACCCAATTTTAAGTGACGACTAAGTAAATTATAAGTTTCTAAAATTCTATTATAGTCTTTTTTTAGTTCTGGTATGGGATAAGTGTTTTTATTAGAATAGTTTTGAATAACTTGATTTATTGCTAATTTTTCAAATAAATTTTGAATTTGATTTTTATCTAGTAAAACTCCATCAATACTTAAATTTTTATAATTTCTCATAAAAAACTCCAGTCATATATTTTTTTCTATTTTGTATTTTCTTCAATTACTAAAAAAATATTCAAATTAGAATAAAAATTTACTACATATAAATTTTCTTTTTTCACATACTAAATTTAGAATATAACAAATATATTCTAAATTTGCAGAAAGGATGTTAATCATGAAAAAAAATAAAAGTTTAATATCTGAAAACTTAAAATATGAAATTGCTAAAGAACTAGGTGTTTATGATCAAGTAAAAAAAGATGGTAACTGGAAAAATGTTTCATCTAAAACATGTGGCCAAATTGTTTCTAAAGCAATCGAAATAGCAAATAGGTCTGTAGAACATGGACATTAATAATTTTTCACTATTTAGAAAATTTTTAAGTCCGTGCTCATTATTTATGCAATAAAATTTCGTAGAAATTTTGGTTGGATTTTGGGCAAACCCTTATATAAAAGGAAGTTTTAGAGAACTTTTCTTTTATATAAAAAAATAGAATAGAAAGAAAAATAATTTTTTCTTTCTATTCTATTTTATCTTTTAATAAATTCTCAACCACAATCGAATTAGATATACCTAACTCTTTTATTGCCCAGGATTGATAATCTTCTAAATTCTTTTTAGTAACTTCATCAATTGTATTTAAATCAACTTGTTTACCATCTTTCAAATAAAACCAATTACTTCCATCATATAAATAATCTTTTGTAATTATTTTTCCATTATTTATAACTACATAAGGTTTTCCATCAAATATATTTTTTCCAATAGAAATTTTATCCTCAATTCCTAATACACTTAAAAGTGTAGGTTTTATATCGATTTTACTTACTGGCTCTTCAATTTTCATATTTTGAATACCTGGTACTCTCATACCACAAGCGACATTTGTAAATTCCCATTGCATCTTTGCATCATTATAATTTGATTTATCCTCACCTAAAAACTCTATTAAATTTTCATCATACATAGTCATACCATAATGATCACCAAAAACAATTAAAACAGTATTATCATATAATCCTTTTTCTTTTAATTTATCTAAAAAAATTCCAAAAGCATAATCTGCATAATTACATGCTTCTAAATAATATCCTAATTGTGTATCTTTATATTTTCCAACATCTATATTAACTTTTTCTTCTTTATTAATTATTCCACTAAGTTCAAATGGCTTATGAGATGAAGCTGCAACTATATCTAAGAAAAAATTCCCATTATTTACATCCAAGCCGTCAATAACTTGTTTGTATAATAATTCATCTGATAAATATGTTCTAATAAGTTCTGATGTATCTTCAAAATCTTCTAAAAAAAATTTTTTATCTACTTGGTATTTTGAAAAAACATTTCCTCTATTCCAAAAATAAGCATAATTTCCATGTGCATATATATTAGTGTAATTTACTGTTTTGAATCTTTTAAAAATATCATCATATGTATTCGAATAATATTTACTAAATGCCTCACCATTTTCTAATGGATACATTGAATTTATAACACTATGTTCAGAATCTGCTGTGGTAGTATAACTAGATGCATGCATATTAGAAATTTGTATATTTTCTGCAAAAAATTTATTTAAATTTGGTGTTATCTCTTTTCCATTTATTGTTGCATTTATAACAAAATTTTGAATAGATTCGAGTTGTACACTTATACAATTCATTCCTTTAGCAATATCCTTATATTCTGGCTTTTCTGGATTTTTTTCATTTTGATATTCCTTTAATTCATTATAAGCTTTTATAGCCCCTTCATATTCAGGATAATCTACTGTTTTGCTATTTGTTATTGCATTTAATATATCTACTGCATGATATCCATAAATTGTTCCAAATCTAACAGACTTATTTTTATTATATATATAACCTGTTACTAATTCCATTGATTCTGGAACAAACTTATAATGAGAACATAAAATTATAATTCCAATCAAAACAATAATAACTGGTTTAAACTCAAAATTTTTTCTCTTTTTTACAGATATTGTTCCCCTAATAAATAACATTATCATTATTGGAAAATCTATAAAATATAATATTTGTCTTAATTTTAGAAGACTAGGAATAGCTGCTATGATTTCATCTTTATATTGAATGTTCCCCGCCTGCATAACTGATATAATATTTGAAGCATACTCAAAATATAGTTCATCAGCAAATAAAACTAAACTTACAACTAAATTTATAAGTTGTCCAACAATAAATCTACTTTTTGCACTTCTAAGTAGTAAAAGTGGTGAAAGTATAATAATTATAAAAAATATTGTTTGCCTAACTGTCCAAAGCCAAATCTTATCGCTAAAGAAAACAGTATCAGCATAAAAAAGTATAGTTTTCAATATTAAAAATATTCCTAGTACCAGGATAAACCATCTTGAACTAAGCAAGTCTTCTATTTCAAAATTTTTTGTTTTGTCTATAAATTCTATAAATTTGTTTTTTAAATTTAATTTCATTTTTTTCTCCAAAATAATAATTTATTTTATTATATAATCTTTATATATTTTTTTCAAGAGAAATAAAAACCAATTTATTTATGTAAACTTTCTTATTAATATTTACATATTGCTAAAAAAGTGATATAATAATAATATTAAGAAAAAAAAAAGGGGGATAAAATGAAAGCACGTATTCCAAATAGAGAAAATAAAAATAAAAAATCAAATTCTGCTCTTACTAGTGATGGAACCCTTGATCCAAATAGACCATTTGAAATTATAAAGAAAGATATAAATACAGTTTTTGAAGAATTAATTCAAACACTTGATGAAAAAGATTTAGGATTAAACGATATTAATGTTGAAAATATGAATGACTTTTCTATAAAAACTACTAAAATTATAAACTTATCATATATTTTTTATCAAAATATTAATCAATTTAAAATTTCCCCAAATTTATATAATATTAGTAGAAAATATGTTTTAGAATTGTTAAATAAAAAATTATTAGAAGCATTAGAAGCTAACTATTCTTTACCAGAAAATAATGATAATTCCTCAAAATTAAATATGCTTTTAGATATTATGGAAGATGATTATCAAAATTCTATAACTAATAGTAAACTACCTGATCCTATAAAATCAAAAATCATTGCTACATATACAGAATTTACAGAAAAAAAATTAGAAGAACTTAATGTTAGCAAAACCGAATTTGAAAGACTATTACATCCTAATAATCCTGAAAATGAAAAAAATACTGTTTCAGATACAGAAGAAATAGATGACTCTAATAGCTTTTATAATCAAGTAAAAAATTACACAAATAATTTTCAATTTTTAATTGTACCTGAATACATGCATATAAAAAAGCATCCATATGGAAAATTTGAAAATTACGATTATTATTTAAAATATGATAATTTCCAAAAAAAGTTTAAAGAATATATATTGAAAAAACGTATAACAGAACTTGAAGCTATCGATAAAATTTTAAGTTCAAATGATGAAAAATTTAAAAATGAACTATTAAAAATAGATAAAGCTTTTATACCTATACTACAATCAAGAAAAATATCAATTTTGGAAAAATCAAAAAATAAAAATGAGCCTGAAGAAAAATAAAAAAAAATATATGATTTAAAATTTAAATCATATATTTTTTTTATACATATATAAAAATCATCATATAAAAAAAATTTTTTAATATAATTTTTTAGGTGATTATATGTTAATATTTAATAAAAAAAGAATTTTATTTATTTTATTTTCCATAATTATTTCCATTTCATTTTTAAATTCAAATGAAAGCATAGAAACTAGTTCAATACCTTCAAGTAATCATATTGTTATACTAGATGCAGGACATGGTATTCCAGATGGTGGAGCTGTTGCAAATGATGGAACATCTGAAGAAAGTATAAATTTATCAATTGTATTAAAACTACAAAAACTACTAGAATCATCTAACACAACAGTTATTTTAACTAGAAGTGATGAAAACGGAATATATGATTCTAATTCAAAAAAATTAAAAAGGTCAGATTTAATAAATCGTGTAAAACTTGCAAATTCTTCTAATGCTGATATTTTCGTTTCAATTCATTTAAATAAAATTAATTTATCTGATTGTTCTGGATGGCAATCCTTTTATCAAAAAAATAATGAAAATAGTAAAAAATTAGCGAAATTTATACAAGATAATTTAAATAATACTATTGAAAAAAATAATAAAAGAGAAATTCTTCCTTTATCTGGAAAATATATTATGGATAATGTAACTATTCCTACAGTCACTATTGAGTGTGGTTTTCTGTCAAATTCAAACGAACTTAATAATTTAAAATCAAATGAATATCAAGAAAAACTTGCATGGGGAATTTATGAAGGTATTATTGACTATTTTTCTAATGCTATGTTATAATTTAAAAGTAAAAATTAAATATACTAGGAGAATTATAATGAATAATTCAAATAATGATTTTGATTATGAAGAACTAGTAAAAAAGAATATTTTAATTGCTAAAACCTTATATAACTTACCTGAATCAAAAAAAAATAGAGTCAAAAAATTATTAATAAAAAAAGAAAAAATTATACAAAAAAATGGTATATTTGCAGAATACAGAATTAATAAAATAAACAAAACAATAAACAAAATAAGAGAGGAATATAATGAAAAAAAATAGAAAGTCTAAAGAAAAAAGAAGAAATATAGTTAGAATACTTTTAATTTTGTTATTTAGTTTTTTAGTATCATTTATATTATGTCATAATGAAACAAAAGCCAACAATAAAATTATAGAACAAACTGTTAATGATGCTTTTGTATTTCAAAGTATATTATTAGCTCATAATCTAGAACCTAATACTCCTAAAGAATATACTGATATATCATCATTAGATGATACTAGTGATACAGAATCATTCGTAAGTGATGCTGCTATTAAAACAGGTGTATCACAATATTATATTAGAGTAAATTATAGTGCAAATTGTATAACTATTTTTACTAAAGATGATGAAGGAAATTATACAAAACCATATAAAGCCATGATATGTTCATCTGGAAAATCAACACCTAAATCAGGTACATATAAAATAACATATAAATATCGTTGGCTTAGCTTATATGGAGGAGTTTACGGCCAATATTCTACTAGAATAGTTAAAAATATACTATTTCATTCTGTTCCTTATTACAAACAAAGAGCTGACACTTTAGAATATGAGGAATATGATAAACTCGGAACTACAGCTTCAGCTGGTTGTATTAGATTAACTGTTAGAGATGCTAAATGGATTTATGATAATATTACATCAGGAACTTATGTTGAATTCTATTCTGATCCATCAAATCCAGGACCATTAGGAAAACCAAAAGCACAAAAGATTTCTGGTGATATAGATAATAGAAATTGGGATCCTACAGATCCAGATAAGAATAATCCATGGACTGGTGGAAATGGTGTTCCAAGTGTAAGCTATACTACTGAATATAAAAACAACAAAAATACTACAAAAAAGAATAATACTACTATAGAATCTGAAAGTACAACTTCAAATTCATCATCTACCCCACCTGCATCAACTTCATCAACTTCGTCAACTAGTACATCTTCACAACAATCATCAGAATCAACCTCAAAAAATTTAGATACAAATACTCCAAAAAAAGAAGATTCTGATTCTTCTGGAAATACTACTAATCAATCCACTGAACATCATGAAGAACAAAAACCTAGTGAATCAACACCAAGCGAACCATCAACATCTTCAGATGAAACTGAAAAAAAACCTGAATCAGAACCAGAAAAAACTACACCTTCTACCCCATCTAGTAATACAACATCACCAGAATCTTCTTCTAGTTCAAGTTCTAGCCAAAATCCATCATCATCTGAAACTTAAAAAATAGCGATTTATAAATCGCTATTTTTTTTTAAAATTTTCTTTTATTTATAATATATGTACTACCCATTATTGATTTTGCTTGATGTTTTATTTGAGCACTAACTTCTCCTATTTCCAGTGTATTTTGATATCTTTCTTTATCTACTTCCACCACACTTATTGAAATGGAAACAATTGGAAATTGTTCTATAATTCCTCTTCTGTTAGCTACTTCAACATATCCTCTTTCAATATCTTCTGATGTATAATAATTTAAAACTTGTGAATCAAATTCCAAAATTATATCTTGACATAAACTATCATAATCTGTTCTAGACACTATGGCAACAAAATCATCACCACCCACATGGCCAATAAAACTATCTGATTCTTGCAAATTATGAATAGTTTTACATATTATTTTAGCTGTAAATTTTATAATTTCATCTCCATTACTAAATCCATACACATCATTATAAGCTTTAAAATTATCTAAATCAAAATATAATATTGCAAAAACTTCTTTCTTTAATAATCTTCTTTTCATTTCAGTCTGTATCTGAACATTACCAGGTAATCCTGTTAGAGGGCTTATTCTACGATTTAAAGATATAAGTTCAATCATATTTTTAACTATATAAAATAAATATCTATCATCTATAGGTTTATTAATATAATATTGAATAGATTTGCTTAACGCTTCAACAGAATGATTCAAATCCCAAATAGAAGAAACTAATACTATAGGTGTAATACTATTATCTTCATTCTCTCTAATTCTAGTACAAATATCAAATGTTTTTTCTTTAACATAATCCTCATCAATGATAATCATTGTTGGTATATCTAATAAGATAGTATCCAAATCATCAGGTTTAAAATCAATGAATTGATACTCGTTATCTTCATTAGAAAATAATGTTATTAACTTATTTTTCAGATCATTATATTCTTCCAATATATATATATCTTGTACCATATTTTCTCCTAATCACAAACTAAATATGAGCGGAATAAGATACTCCGCCCATATAGTTCTTACTCTTCTGTATTATTATTTGCTTGTGAAGCATCATATCCTTCTGGATAATAATCTGTATCTCCATCAAAAGTATATTCTGTATCTTCAACACTTGTTGCTGTTAAAATAATTCTATTATATCCGACATCAAGTGGCTGAGTAAATTGTACTTCTGTAGGACTATCATCCCACTCACCAGCATATTCTTGACCATTTAATGTATAAACTACTTTCTTAATTCCAACTTCGTGTTTACAAGTTATATCTAAAGAACTTCTATCTGCAGATACCTCAATAATAATTTCAGGATTTGTTAATCCTTTAAAAGATTGTGTCTTTGTAGTTGTATTATTATTACTATCTACTGCTATAACTGTAAGATCATTAGTTCCTCTTTTTATTTCTAGTTCTTCTTTTATCTCTTTTGAATCTTCATTTGGTGTAATTTTTTTCTCTTCATCATCATTCCATCTATATGTAATAAAATCTAATCCAGTTTCATCATTTGCAGTAATGATTACTTTGGCATCTTTAACTTCTAATGAAATCTCTGGATTTATAATATCTACTCCAGATTCAGATTCAAATGTTTTAGAAAATGTAGATTCTACACCGTCCTCATCTATTACAGTAATCAAAAGATTATTATTTCCTGCTGGTAAATCAATTATTTTCTCTAACTTATTTCCATCTCCTTGAACCTTATTTTCTTTTTGTCCATTCCATGAATAAATTAATTGATTTATATTTTTTTCATGAGAAACTACAATTTGAACTTTTCCTTCAGCTTCTTCTGCCATTATGTTAGCTGTAGGTATTTCTTCTGCTTGTGCCTCTTGATTATAATCTTGGTTTTTCTTAAAACTATATACACCTGTAGAAATTAAAGCTACAGCAAATATTATCATACATATTGCAAAAATTCTTATTATTTTATCAGTACTTGTGGCTAAACCAGTCCCTTTTATTTTATTTTTTGGTTCACTATAATTATTTCGATTGTTTACAGACTCAGTATTTAAAATCTGATTCATTATTTACCACCTCATCTATAGATTTTCATTATCATTATAACATAACAAATTTTTGTTGTAAATAATTTATAATTTTATTATATATTTTTTTAATATTACATACTATATAAAAATATATTTAATATTCAAATGTTAGCAAAGAACTTACATAACAATAATGTTCTTAAAATTTTACTATTATATAAAAAAAGATGATTTGAAATAATTTTATTTCAAATCATCTTTTTTATTAATCTTTTTATTTAGATTATAAAACATATTTTTTGATTAATACTACACCAGTTGTCATTATTACAGCAACCATTGCAATTAATCCAAAATGATTTTCATCAGCACCTGTTGAAATACTTAATAATACTGGTGCATCATCAATATCATCTTCACCCTCCACTTTATTATCTGGAGTTGAATCAATATCAGGTGAATTATATTTATTTTCATGTTTACTTATCTCAGCAACATTAACTTTTTTACCTAAATTATTTTCACCATTTATCCACTTTAATGTTATTCCTACAGAAGCTGATTGTCCTGGTTGTAATAAAGTACCAGCCAAAGCATCTGTAGCCACTACTGTATCTGATAATTTATACCATCCTGTATTATCGTCAGAAACAAATTCTAAACCTTCTGGAATATAATCTTTAACTTCTTTAGCATATCCTTCAATCTCACCTTCATTTGTAATAACAATATTATATACAAATTTTACAACAGTTGAATTCAATTTCTTTTTATTTATTTCTACTTTAAATAATTGATCTTCACTAACATTATATTCAACTGTATTTCCACCTTCAATAACTATAACTTTAACTAAATCTTTCTTTAATGATAAATCAAAATATTTTACATATATTTTTTCTTTATCAATATCATCTTCCCCGTCTTTCCAGTTATCTGGTGTTGAATCTTCGTCTGTCACTTCATTTCCATCTTCGTCTGTTTCTTCTGTAATTTCAGCAGTATTTTGTATAATCCTTTTTTCTGTAGTTGTTGTATTTTCAATATCTGATTCAGTAACTTTAAATACAATTTTCAAATCTCTATAATCAGGATTTGCAGAATTAGGATCTGCGCTAATAGGTTTTGAACTATCAAATGGTTTTAATAAGTTATCTTCACCACGTTTTTCAGATTCTTCCTTTGATAAATAAGTTGTTCTAGCAGTAACAGCTTGATTTAAATCTGTAGTAACATTTCCACTTTTATCAACTAATTTCCATCCATATTTTATATTAGTATCATTATCAGCTACAAATGTTAAACCTTTTGGTAAATCATCTGCAACTTCTGCAGCATAAGCTGCACTTTTTCCTTCATTATATACTCTTATTGTATATTCTATTAAAGCTTCATTTCCTGTCGCAACAGGTGTACTTGAATGATTATATCTAATTTTACCATCCTCAAAAGTAACTACAGGAACTCTATCTGTAACTTCATTTCCTTCTACAGATGTAATAAATTTTTGTAAAGCTAAATCATATGATTTTTCTTCTACAGTTAAATCCTCATAATCATGGTCATCTTGATTTACATCATCTCCTGGATAATCATCTTGATCAACTGTATCAGGTGTTGAATCTCTATCTGGTGTATCATCAGGGCCATCATTAGGACTGTCATCAGTAATTTCTGCTATATTTCTAAAATTATTATTTGTAACTTTGTCTGCTAAAACAACACAAGTCACATATAAATCCATATAATCTAATTCATTTTTTGATTCATCAAACTTTCCTATAATATTATCTTTACTAACCTCTGAACTTAAAGCTGTTGATGTTATTTTTGCCTTACCTTGTACTACTTCAACATCATCTAAAGATGTTACATTTTCAAAATCTGTTAATTTTACATTTCCTATTGCATTTTCAATTGATGATAATTTTAATGTTGTAGCACCTTCTTTTACTGCATCAGTAATTGACCAATAATTATTTACATTAGTTTTATAATTAACTATAAATCCTAAACCTTCTGGTATATAGTCTGCAACTTGCTCTGCATATCCATCAATGTCGCCTTCATTATAAACTCTAATTGTATATGTAATTATATCACCTTTTTTTACAACTAATGGATTTTTATTTGCTGTATATTTAGCTGTTGTACTTCCATTTTTTAAAGGAGTAACATCTACTGTTGGTTCTCTGTCAGTAATTTTATTTCCATTAACTTCTGTAATAAATTTCATAAGCTTTAAGTCAAAAGTTTTTCCTTTTATTTTAACTTTTTCGAAGTCATCATCATCTTCTGAACCTTTATAATGATAATTTTCATCATCTAAATCTTCTTTATTATCTTTATGTCCTGTATATGAACTAGAATTTTCTCTTGTATTTTCATCTATTGATTTTTCATGTGAATCTCTATCTAAAATATTATCCTCTGCTATTTCGGCAATATTAGTTAATATATTTCCAGCAGTTACATTAGATTTAACTCTTAATTCTATTTGAACAAAAGTATTATCTAATCCTCCTGAAAGTGTATTTTTATTTGAATTTATGTTTTCTTCATCAATTTTTGAAAGTTCAACATTAACTTCCGTTTTTACTATTCCATCTTCAACTGTTGTCCATTTATAAGTTGAGTTAATTGTACTTTCTGAATTTGGTACTAATTCTAAGCCATCTGGTATATAATCATAAATTTCATTAACTGTTGCATTAGTATTTCCTTCGTTATATACCCTAAGTTCATATACTAACTTATCACCTATTGAAACTTCTACAGGGCTCTTTTTATGTTTATATGAAGCTGTTTTTTCTCCATTTAATAATCCTGTTGCATCAACTACTGGAGTTCTAGCTACTGATTTATCATCATTTAATGCTATTAAATATTTTCTTAAAGCTAAATCACTTTCTTCTATAGGAACTTCTTTATATTGAGGTTCTTTTTTGTCTTTAGTAATCCATACTAATGGTTGATATGTATAATCAACATCTCCTGAAGAATTAACCTTCTCCCAAAAACTTGCCTCAGTTGTAGAGTCTAAATATTCTATTCCTAATTTTACATTAGTTATATTTGCTGAAATTGGAACATATACATAAAAAGTTTTTCCAACTACATCTTGTAAATCATCTATATCTTCATTATCAGCTGTTTTTAATGTATAATCTTTTATTTCCTTTGTTCCATCTGTTAAAGTAATTTTATATCCTTTTGATGTAGATTCTGTTATTGTAAATGGACCTACTTTATAATCATTTCCATCTATTTCTGCTACTGCATCTGTATCTACAAATACTGGTAAATCTTCTGTTGAACTTTCTGAAGTATTTCCAGCCTTTGCAGTATGGATTAAATATGAATATATCATATCTAATGCTGCTTTTCTATTTGCAGAAATTGTTTCAGGAACACCACTAGGATTTTCCAAACTTAGTTTTGTAATTACGAAATTTGGTAATTCATATTCTAATTCTACATCATCAAGTGAAGTTGCATCTTGTGCATCATAAATTGAAACATCACTATTTTCTGTTAGTGAAATTATACCTTTATTAGAAAAATACCATATTGCACATTGTTGAACAGCATTTATATCATCTAAAGTTATTCCTGTATTTATCTTGATATTCTCAATAGTTTCCTTTTGATCATCATCAAATTTTTTGTTTACCTCATTTAGGTATTTCTCAAATACATTATTTAAAAACAATTCATATCCTGATTGACTTTCATCATCTTGATATGGTAAATACATTATTTTTGTTAACTCAACGATTGCTTTGTAATTATCTGTTCCAATGTTTTCTTGAGCAATGTATTTTGCTACTTCTGTATTGGTATTATCATAAAAATTTCCCATATTTTTATAGTCAGATGTTGTTGAATGTCCTTCATCATCAAAACCAGGGAATATTTTTTGTTCATCTAAACAATAAATTGCATTTGTTCTATCTATACCACTATCGTTCTTTACATATATTTTGTATAGCATTCTATCATTTTGCCCCACTGGATTATCCACTACATAAGAATGTCCATCAGGGAAAAAGAAACTATTTTGCATTGTTATTGTTTGACCTGTTAAATCAGATTGTTTGTAAGTAGCAGTTTGAGTGGCTGCTAATACTGGTGTTGCATATGGGAATAATAAGCTTATAACCACTGCAAGTACAAGTAATAATTTGCTTTTTTTGAATCTTAACATAAATTCATCCTTCCTTTTCTTTATATTTATATTATTTCTTTTATGTAAATGAATTAATATAATATACCATTATGTTTTTATTATAACTTATAATAATTATAAAATCAATAATTTAAACAATTTTTTTATATTTTTTTATATTTAGAGGAATAAGGTTTTCTGGATTTTTTTTAATTTTTTTCTAAATATTTCCTTCTTATATAAAAAAAAGAGAATATTATTAAAAATGAGGAAGGTTGAAAAAGTATTAAGTTTTGATTATGAAAACAAATTTATGATACGTACTTCAGGAACATTGATTAAAAATATACCAGAAAATTTAAAAAACTTTACTAGTATATAAAATGAAGTTTTACAACACAAAAATTGCAATTATTTTTCAACCAGATTTATGCCTTAGGAAGGAATGAAATATTATTTATGACTAATAAAATCTTAAATATTACAATTATACTTGTTTTTATAATATCTAATTTTGTATATGCTGATGAAATTGATACTGAAAATTTTGATATAAGTACAATAGAAACATCAGCAAACAACTCCGAACCCCCAAAAATAAATTCAAAACATGCTTTAGTTTTAGAAAGAACTACAAATAGTGTATTATATGAAAAAAATGGATATTCAAAAACAGCCATGGCATCTACTACAAAAATTATGACAGCAATTATTGCCATCGAAAATTCACAATTGTCAGATATGGTAAATATTTCAAAAAAAGCGGCTAATACTGGAGGTTCAACTTTAGGAATTACATCAAATACTAATCTTAGTATGGAAACTCTTTTATATGGATTATTAATGCGATCTGGAAATGACTGTGCAGTTGCAATTGCTGAGCATATCTCTGGAAGTATAGAAAATTTTTCCATTTTAATGAATAAAAAAGCAAGTTCACTAGGTCTAAAAAATACAAATTTTGTTACACCTCATGGATTAGATGCTAATAATCATTTTACTACTGCTTATGATTTAGCAATTTTAACAAACTATGCTTTAAATAATAAAACATTTTCAAATATTGTAAAAAATAAAACTGCTATAATTTCTATGGAAAATTCACAAAAAAATATTACAAATACACATGAATTATTAGGATATATAGATGGTGTGTATGGAGTAAAAACTGGTTTTACTGGTAATGCTGGAAGATGCCTTGTTACTGCTTGCAAAAAAAATAATTTAGATATCATAATAGTGGTTCTTGGGGCTGACACAAAAAAAATTAGAACTCAAGACTCAATAAATTTAATTAATTATATATATAAAAATTATGAAATGATAAATACAAAAGAATTTCTTAATAAAAACTTCCATTATGAAAAAATCAAAATAAAAAATAGTTTTAATGAAGCAAATGTTTTTTTAGAAGAAAAATCAAATTACATATATCCAATTTTAAAAAATAATAAAAATTTTAGAATAAAAACTTATATATTATATAATCAATCCGCACCACTAGAAAAGAATTCAAAGGTTGGTGTTATTCAATTATTTTCAAATGATAAGTTACTGTACGAAAATAATATTATAGTAAAAGAATCAATTCAAAAAATTTCTGTTAAAGAATATTTATTTTATATAATAAAAATTATAAATTTAAATTTTTCAAAATAAATATTTTTGATTAAATTAAATATTTTAAAATAGAATAGAACAAAAGCTAACATTATTAACCTTTTGGCTATTTATGAAATTTTAAAGTTCGCTATCTAAATCCAAGGACTCAAAGAAGCGTAAAGATTTGTTGACGCGAAAATTTACAAAGTAAATTTTCTATGCAATGTTATGTTTTTTATATAATAGGAAAGTAGAACTTTCCTATTATATAAAAAATAACAGGTTTTTGAACCTGTTATTTTTATTATTAATCTAAACATATTCTTATTATAATTAGTTGAATTTTCTCTTTCTAGCTGCTTCTGATTTTTTCTTTCTTCTTACACTAGGTTTTTCATAATGTTCTCTTTTTCTAACCTCTTGCAATACTCCATTTCTTGCGCATTGTCTTTTAAATCTTTTTAAAGCATCTTCTATATTACCATTATTAACTTTTATCTCTGACATTTCTTCCCCCCCTTTCGAAGCTAAAAAAACTATTTGTGGGATTTTAATTCCATTTTACTATTTAGTTATTGCTTAACTGCAATTATTATAACCCATGTTTATTGTACTGTCAATAGGTTTTTTATTGAAAAAGTTCTCCTATAGATGTGGCTTCATTTATTTTCTTTATTGCTTTTGCAAATAATTCAGATATAGATATTTGAACTATTTTATCTATTTTTTTATATTCTGGTAATGGGACTGTATTAGTCATTACTAATTCTTTTAATTCAGAATTTTTTATTCTTTCAATTGCAGGACCTGATAATATACCGTGTGTGCATCCAACATAAACATCTTTTGCTCCAAATTTTTTTATTACATTAACTGTTTCCATTATAGAGCCTGCGGTATCTACTTCATCATCAAAAACTAACGCATTTTTGCCTTCGATTTCACCTATAACACTAGTTGCTGATGCTTTATCGTCATTACCTGTTCTCCTTTTATCAACTAGAGCTATTGGACAATTAAAATGTTCTGCATATTTATATGCTTTTTTTGAACTACCTGCATCAGTAGCAACAACAACAATATCCTTTATATTTTTCTGGTCAAAATAATTTTGAAGAATGTATTGACCAGTTAAAACATCCACATTTATATTAAAATATGCTTGAATTGCAGGATTATGCAAATCACATGTTACTACTCTATCAACCCCTGCGGATTCTATCAATTGAGCCAAAAGTTTTGCAGTAACCGGAACTCTAGGTTGATCTTTTTTATCTGATCTAGAATATAAATAATAAGGAAGAACTAAAGTAATCCTTTTAGCAGTTGCTCTTTTTATTGCATCTATAGTAATAAGCATTTCCATTATTCTTTCATTAACTGGTGGTTCCGTAGTTTGAATAACAAATACATCTTTTTCTCTAACTGTTTCTAAAATTTGTACAAAGTTGTTATCATTCTTAAATTTTTTTCTACTTATTTTTCCAGGTTCTAATCCTAAAAAATCACATATTTCTTTTGTAAATTTATCTGCTGATTCACTGCAAGAAAATATTTTTATATTCTCCATAAATAATTTTTCATTCCTTTCTAAGACACAAATCTAGTTGAAAAATTACTACATTTTTCCAACCTTTTCCCTATTTTTCTTTAAATTTATTTTTATTATATCCATCTGCACTAATTTTTTCAATATTTTGTTTTTGATAATAATTTTCTTTTTTTTCTTCATTATCTACATTATTTACTATTGTTTTAACTATATTTTGTGTTGGTACAAATCTAGATTCATTTGGATTTTCTTTTAAAAATTCTTTTACAAAAATAACTTTTGGTTTTGAATCCAAACTTTCAAATCTATCTTCATCACCAAATTTTAATAAAACCGTTTTCCCTGATTTTATGCTTGCTTTTACATCTATCTTTTTCTGATTATATGATCCTCTAGCAATTAAATCTATCATCTTTTTTTCAGGAACAAATTGTCCATCAACAATAATATCTATATTTGATAATAAATTCCTTGTTACTTCATTTTCTATATACATTTTTGTCAAAATATCTTTATCAAAATCAAATCCTGTCCAACACCATATATCCTTATCTGGAAATTTCTCCTTAAATCTTTTGGTTAATTTATATAGTCCCTCTTGATTATATAACTCTAGAGGTTCTCCCCCTAGCAATGACAATCCATCAGTATAATTCTCATTTTCTTTAAATTTATTTATAATATAATCTATTGTTTCATCTGTAAATGGTTTTCCATAATTCCTATTCCATGCCATTTTATTATGGCATTCTGGACAATGAAAATGACATCCACTTACATATATAGCTATTCTTATTCCAGTTCCATCTTGTATATCTGGATATTTTATATCTGCATAATTCATACTAATTTCCTTCTTCTATTTTTATATCAAGAAAGTCGTTTGCCAAAACAAACGACTTATTATTTTTGGGGTAGTTAATCTTTTGTACCTTAATAAATTCATTTGTATCCTTCTAAATATGTAGTACTCTTGATTTTATTTCTTTTGTTTTTCCCACATTCCAAAAATTTTCTCCTAAGTATCCACATGTTCTTCTTGTTACATTCATTCTGCTGTGGTCTTTATTACCGCATTGTGGACATTCCCATTCATTGTCCTCATTAATTTTTATCTCGCCATCATATCCACAATTGTGACAGTAATCTGATTTTGTATTAAATTCAGCATATTGAATATTGTCATATATAAATCTAACAAGTGATTCAAGAGCTGGAATATTATTTTTCATATTAGGTATTTCAACATATGATATTGCTCCACCTGATGATATTGGTTGAAATTTACTTTCAAATTTTAATTTATCAAATGCATTAATTTTTTCTCTAACATCAACATGATAAGAATTTGTATAATATCCTTTATCAGTAATATCTTCGATATCTCCAAATCTCTCTCTGTCTACTTTAGCAAATCTATAACATAAACTTTCTGCCGGAGTTCCATATAAAGCAAATCCAAGCCCAGTATCAGCTTTCCATTTGTCAACTGTTTCTCTTAAATGTTTCATAACTCTAATTGCAAATTCTTCACCTACTGGGTCAGTATGACTAACACCTTTCATAAGTTTTGTTACTTCATATAGTCCTATATATCCAAGAGAAATTGTTGAAAAACATGAATTTAACAATTCATCTATGGTTTCTCCTTTTTTCAATCTAGCAATTCCTCCATATTGCCAATGTATTGGAGAAGAATCTGATAAAGTTCCAAGTAGTGCATTATGTCTGCACATTAAAGCATCAAAACATAAATCTAATCTTTTATCTAATAATTTCCAAAATTTTTTTTCATCACCATTAGCAATAATACCAATTTGAGGTAAATTTATACTTACTACACCTTGATTGAATCTAGATTCAAATACATATTCACCTTTTTCATTTTTCCAAGGAGATAAGAAACTTCTACATCCCATCGGACTAAATACATTGCCTTCATAATTTTCTCTCATTATTTTTGCAGAAATATAATCTGGGTACATTCTTTTTGAAGAACATTTTACTGCAAGTTTTGTTATATAATCATATTTTCCACCTTTTAAACAATTATTCTCATCAATAACATAAATAAGCTTTGGAAAAGCTGGAGTTACATACACACCTTGTTCATTTTTTATTCCTTTTAGTCTTTGTTTTAAAATTTCTTCTATTATTAAAGCTGTTTCATTAATATATTCATCTTTTTCATCTAAAAACATAAATATTGTTACAAAAGGACTCTGACCATTTGTTGTCATTAAAGTATTAATTTGATATTGGATTGTTTGAACTCCAGATTCCAAATCTTCTTGTCTTCTTTCAAGTGCATCTTCTGTAGCCCTATCACTAGCTTCTTCTTTGGTATATCCCTTATTTATATATCCTTCGTATCTTTTTTTATAAATTTTATCATAAGTTTTTCTTAAATATTTTCCTAAATGGCGTATATCTACAGATTGTCCACCATATTGGCTACTTGCAATTGCTGCTATTATTTGAGTCATAACTGTACAAGCAACTTGAAAACTTTTAGGGCTTTCAATCATTTTTCCATTCATAACTGTTCCATTATCAAGCATATCTTTTATATTTACAAGCATACAGTTATGCATAGGCTGAACAAAATAGTCTTTATCATGAAAATGTAATACGCCATCATTGTGAGCTTTAACTATTCTTTCTGGAAGCATTATTCTATCTGCTAAATCTTTTGAACACTCTCCAGCAATTAAGTCTCTTTGTGTAGATACTAATACTGCATTTTTATTACTATTTTCTTCCATTGCTTCTTTATTTGCATTTCTAACTAATGAAATAATACTTGCATCAGTTGAATTAGCTTTTCTTATAAGGGCATGTTTATCTCTATATAATATATATTTTTTTGCTAGTGTGAATTTTCCTGCTTCCATTAGTTTTTTTTCAATTATATCTTGAATTGTTTCAACTGAAATTGTATTTTTTTCTATACTTTCTATGTATTTAATAATATCCTCTATTCCTGATCTTGAGATTTTATCTTTTGAAGAAACTTCTTTATTAGCTTGACTTATAGCTAAAACTATTTTATCTTCATCATACTCTACTTTTCTTCCGTCTCTTTTTACAACTAACATTGTATTTACCCCCAATTATTATGATAATCTCTCAATCCCTAAATTGGGGATTGCTTACTCTTTTGTTATGTTATAGGAGAATCCATAAAATTTCCCATAATGTACATCATTCTCTAGAAAAATTGCTATATAATTTTTCGCGAGCCAACAATGTATGCGAACTTTTCAATAAATTTTAATATTAATAAAAGTCCGCTGTTGTTCTTGTTGATATAATTTTACCATCTCGTTTTATAATGTCAATGAGTACATTTTATGTTTCCAATTTTCAATTTTTCCCTATAGTTCAAGGGTTTCAGAAGAATTGTTTTTTTCGTCATTTGTTCGTAAAAACGATGTTTTACGTGTATTTATCAACTTTTTTACAATTTTCTACAATTTTTTTTGTTTTTTTTGTAACAATATTAAAATTGTATAAAAAAACTAATACTATCTTTTCAATTTTAATAAATTTGTGTCATTTTGTTAAAAAATATTTTACATAATCAAATTTATATAAAACAAATATTAAATTTTTTCATAAATATTACTTTTCATAATAAGTTTAAATTTTTCATAATTCTTATATTAATTTTATTAGATATGATATGCCTAATGCAATAAAACTAAAAATCAATCCAATTGTAAAAAAGGAAATCATAAAAGATGAAATATAAAATAGGAAATTTGAATAAATTGTTAAGTTATAACATCCCATTAATATTGATATAATTAAAACAATTATTTCCAACATTATCCAACCTTTTTTAGCCAATTTTAAATCAGGTATACTTATACTCATATGTGTACTAATGGCAAAAGTCAAAGCTAAGAAAATAATTAAATTTTGTAAACTACTATAATTTTGAAATAAACATTTAATATTTGCAATCATTCCATCTTTTAAATTATTTAATATATCTATTATATTTAAACTTCCAATTTTAATATATTCAAAATTATTAAAAACTTCGGGCAAAAGCAATTTTTCAAGTAAAAAAACGACTGCACATCCTCCTATCATAGGAGCTATACCAGTAAAAAATAATCCTATATTTTGATATATACTTTTTTCATTATATGTAAAATTCACATACCCCAATGTCCCATCTTTTCTTCCTTCTCTTGGTCTATATAAAACTACTTTTTTAACTTTATGAAAAAAAATTAAATTAAATATTAAATGACTAATTTCATGAATTGGTGTACCAATAAATCCAAAAAGTGTATATATCCACCATTTTGAAGGAGTTTGCAAATTTTCAGAATTTTTTTTGTTAACAAATGATATAATAATTCCATATATAACAATTGGAAATAATATAATTAAATTAAACAATACAAAAAATTGAAACATTTAATTCTCCTTATTTTACTTGTTTTTCAATATATTCAATCTCTTCATCTTCTAAATTAAAAATCTTGTATATTTCTTTATTTATAACATCTTTATAATTATCTTTTCCATTTATAATATTATCACACATTTTTTCAATCATGTTATTCTCATCTGGTGTAATTATTGGAAAAGGAAGTTTTTCTAAATTTCCTTTTAATATTTTTATTTCTCCAAATTGTTTCATATAAATATATTTAAACAATTTAGAATTTAAAAAAGCCATACATGTTTTTATACTCATTCCTTCTATATTAGGTATTAAAATATTAGCACTATTTAAAAACAAACTTCTTTTATCATCATAAGCAAATATCAAATTTTTACTTATAAATTTATAAACTAATTTCTCATCAGCTCGATATATTCTATCAGGAGCTACTTGTTGAAAATCATTTCTTTTATATTCTATAAAATTTTTAGCAGGCAATAATTTATATTCTACAATTTCTTTTCCTGTATAAATAGGTTCTAAATTATTTGTTTTTACTTTTTTTAATTTTCCTTCGTTATCCCCCGTAACAATTCCTAAAGCCCATATACTATCTTTTAAAGTATTATATTCACAAGAAAATATTTTTTTTAATATAACTTTATCTTTATTTGAATGTATTGGTATTGAATAATTTGTATTATTAATAATTTCTTCAGATGTATTACTATATACAGTTTTCTTTCCTAAATCTTCTATTTCAAAATTATAATTATTTAATTCATATTTTTTTACTTTTAAACTTATAAATTTAGTTAAAACTCCAGAAAAACTACTTTGATATAAAGTTATTTTTTCAATCATCATTCTTTTCAATAAATATTCTCTAATATCACTATGAATTTTTACATTTAAAAAAGATTCTGGAAGCAAAAATATAATACTTCCTTCTTCTTTCAAATATTTATTAGATTTTATTATCATATATGAAAAAGATTCTTTTGATCTTATTTCTCTATATAAAGAATTATTTATATAAGAAACATCTGCTCCCCAAGGTGGATTAGTAATTATATAATCAAATTTTTCCTTACTTTCTAATTCTATATTATCTTTCAAAAAATCTAATACATATAAATTAGGCATAAAATCGATTTCTTTGTATTTAATAAATAAATTTACTTTAGCTATCATAACAGCAATTTTGTCTATATCTATTCCAAATAAATTATTTGGATTTTTTAAATTAGTTTGTAGTAAAAAATTTCCAGTTCCACAACAAGGATCTAAAATTCTCGTATGTTCTGAAAGCATCATTTGAGAAACCATATTTTTTACAATATTCTCCGGTGTATAATAAACTCCATTTTTATTTTTATCACCTTCATTTTGAAAGCATTGATATATAATCCCTAATATATCTTCCTCAGCTTCAGGTAAATCAAGTTCTAAAATATCTCTATAAATATCTTTGTTTTCTTCTAGAAAAATAGATATATTTTTTCTATCTGTCTTTAAATTTTCATCTACTAAACCTTTTTCTATAAGCAATTTTATACAAAAAGATCTCATTATCTTTTCTAGATCATAATCTTTATAATTCTTACTTACATAATCAATATATTGTTTAATTATTATTATATTTTTTTGATTTTTTAACAATTCTTTTGGAATAATTTTTTTTGTAGACATTGTTTTATTTGCCCTATGTTCTAATTTCTTTTTACTTTCATCTACATTTAATTTTTCCCAATTTTTCTTTGTAGCTTTTGATATATTTTTCATATAATTTTCTTCCTTATGCTTTTTTTATAGATTATACAAATTTATATAATTAGTGTCAATAAATAAAATCGTCATATATTATACAATTCGTAAAAAATCAAAACCCTAGAATTTCTTCTAGGGTTTGTCAATACATTTAAATATTTAAATGTGTTTTTATTTTTAATAATTTTCAGCTTTAATCTCAAAAAATGACTTTGGATGATTACATACTGGGCAAACTTCTGGAGCTTTTTGACCTATACATATATGTCCACAATTTCTACATTTCCAAATTCTATCTCCATCTTTAGAAAATACTAAATCACCTTCAATATTTTCCAATAATTTTCTATATCTAGCTTCATGTTCTTTCTCTATTTCTCCAACAGCTCTAAATAAAAATGCTATTTTTTGGAATCCTTCTTCCTCTGCTTCTTTTGCAAATCTATCATACATATCAGTCCATTCATAATTTTCACCATTTGCAGCTTCTTTTAAATTTTCCACTGTTGTTGGCACTTCTCCATCATGTAATAATTTGAACCAAATTTTAGCATGTTCTTTTTCATTGTCAGCTGTTTCTTGAAAAATAGCAGCAATTTGCTCATAACCATCTTTTTTAGCTTTACTAGCAAAATAAGTGTATTTATTTCTAGCTTGTGATTCTCCTGCAAAAGCTTCCATTAAATTTTTTTCTGTTTTTGATCCCTTTAATTCCATAATTTCCTCCTTAATTTAATTTATATTAAGTTTAAAAGAAATATAAGTTTTTCTTTTTAAAGATTCTAACATAATATTTTTGCTTTTGCAACTCAATTATATATGATTTTAATCAATTTTTATTTCACGGGTATCCAAAATCAAAATGATTATAATATTCAATTATGCGGATATGCGGGCGCCCAATGAGAGGCTGTTGAAAAAGTCGATTATTTTAAATTTTACAAAAAGTACAAATTTTTTATCCCCACTTTTGCTTTAGATTTAATATAAAATTATAAATTTATCTCCACTTTATATGACATTTTTGAATAAAATAGGGATTCAGTTTTGGTAAACATAATTTTTACAAAAAATTTGCACTTTTTCAACAGCCTCCCCAATGAGCGCCCCTACATTTATATATTCATTTTTCTGGCATCAAATAAATGACCATACATTTTACATATTCATATTTCTGGCATCAAATAAATAACCATACATTTTATACATTCATTTTGCTGACATCGAATAAATGACCATACATTTTATATATTCATTTTTCTGGCATCAAATGAATAACCATACATTTTATATATTCATTTTTCTGGCATCAAATAAATAACCATACATTTTATATATTCATTTTTCTGGCATCAAATGAATGACCATACATTTTATATATTCATTTTTCTGGCATCAAATGAACGACCATACATTTTATATATTCATTTTTCTGGCATCAAATAAATGACCATACATTTTACATATTCATATTTCTGGCATCAAATAAATAACCATACATTTTATACATTCATTTTGCTGACATCGAATAAATGACCATACATTTATTTTTCTTTTTTTATAGAACAAAAAAAAGCGCCGAGTGGCGCTTTTTGGAAACAGATTATAATCTGTTTTCAATACTTTATATCTCAATTTATTCAAATCTTTGATATTTTTTCATTTGTAAATCTATTTTTTTATTATTATATAATCATTTGTATATTAATTTTTTTTCTTTAGTTTTCAATGTTCATTTTTAATTATCTAAACGATATTATTTTAATTTTTTTCTTTTGTAGTTTTTTAGATTTTACACCATTCTTTTGTACATTTATTAAAATTATCTTTTGTACCTTACTTTATATCTTTTGTGTTATTCAAAAAAACTTTTTCTTTTGTAATTTAAATTTTTATCTTTTGTATATTAGATTTTTATCTTAAGTATAATGCTAAAACTAGCATCAATTTTGACACTTTAGGGGTGTGCCATATATATATATCCGGCATAAATGCCGTATATAGCAAATTTTATTTTATCCTAATTTTATTTGTAATTGCGCAGGATAAATGCCCAACTGCGTTTTAAGCATATCTAAAATGATATCTTAATTAATATTGGTATACTTACCAGATATTATATAAATACTTTTATATTTATTATTATTTCATATTCAATTGTAATTTATCCAAATTTTATGAGCTGGAATAACTCATCTCTAATTATGACAAATTTAAGTAATTTTATCCTATTTTTTTCTTATATGTGATGGATAACTACACATAATACACGTTAAAATGTGTTATTTAGTACGATTACTAAATTATAAAATATACATTACTATATTTTTCTTTGGTATACTATTAAATTTTCCGGACTTTATATTTTTAATTCACTAGTGTTTATATAGAAATTATATTTATATACTAGTACTACAAATATTAACCTCTATAATTATTTTCTACCTCAATAGGTATTGCTTGCAATTGCATTTCTTCAAATTTATTTTCTTTTGCATGAACTGCAATGATAGAACAAAAATTTTGAAAAAAAGTTATAAATAATTTTTTTAAAATATTTATTAACCTCCTATTCAATTTTCAATCTACTTTTTCAGATGAGATATATTTGTTTACTCATCATGGTTATATTTTTGCACAAAGAAATTTCTTTTGCAATACCTATTTTTTCAAATTTCTTATTCAATATTATTAAAACTTTTACGGAATTTTAATGAATAAATCATTTATTACAATTTTATTAAATTTTATTTGATATAAAATTCAAATCTGATTTTTACTTACGCAACAAAGCATTTGATACATATTAAATTTATATTAAAAAAAAGAAAAATTTTTATATATTTTTGAAATTTATAAAACATATTTAATAATATACTATCTATTTTTTATTAATTTATATTAATTTTCCATAAAAAAATATATAGAATTAAAACATTTTAATTCTATATACCTTTTTTACATTTTCAATAAATTTTCTACAGAAATATCTTCAGCTATAATTGTTCTTATTTGTTTCTTACTCTTTTTATTCTTACAATTTGAAGCATGCTTTATTATAGTTTTTTCATATAAGTTTCTGACAAACCTAGCATTTCCGAAGTTTGGGGTTCCTTTATACTCTTCTATAATTTTTATAGCTTTTTCTATTGCATCTTTTTCAATAAAAAATCCTGCTTTCTCTATCATAGATTTAAATATAAGAATTAGTTCATCAACAGTATAATCATTAAATTCCATAATATAACCAATTCTTGATGCTATTCCAGAATTAGAATTTAGAAAATCATTCATCTCTTTAGTATATCCTGCTAATATTACTACTAAATTATCTCTATAATTTTCCATTGCCTGAATTAAAGTTGCCACACATTCCTCATTAAATGAATTATTTCGTCCCGGCTTACTAGCAAGAGTATATGCTTCATCAATAAATAAAACTCCTCCTAAAGCTTTTTCTATAACTTTCATTGTTTTAGGAGCTGTCTGCCCAACATACTCCCCTACTAAATCTTTAACAGAAACCTCCATAAATTTATTTTGTTTTATATATTTTAAGTTATATAAAATTTCTGAAACCATTCTAGCAACTGTAGTCTTTCCTGTTCCAGGATTTCCTAAAAAAATCATATGAAGATTGGTATCTTTTAATTTTACATCTGTTCCAACTTTTTCTTTAAATCGCATCAAATTAACTAATTCATTTAACATTTCTTTCACGTTTTTTAGACCTACAAGCTCATTTAATTCATAAAATATTTCATCAATTGATTTGTCTTTTTCATAACTAGGTATCGTATCTTTAGTAATATTTTCTTTTGTTTTATTAAACAATATCTTCTCATAAATTGAATCTCTATATTCTGAATAAGTCATATCAGTTTTTGGATATGTTGCCACAATATAATCTAATAAACTAACTTCAAAATCTTCATCTACATCATAATCCTTCTTTAATTTTTCTAATAATTCTTGGTAAATATCTTGACTTTCAGGTTTAATAGTTTGAAGTTTAAAATCAAATATTCTATCTCTCATAACAATATGATTTGAAAATCCATTATTAACTTTTTCTTCATTTTTATCAACAACTATAGTTATTTTTCTATTTCCTTCATTTAATAATTTATCTTCCCATATAGTAAGTATTCCTTCTCTTATTAACTCTTTTTGACCTGAAATTCCATCAATATCCTTAAATACTAAAACATTATAATTGCTTTTATAAATTTTTATTAGATCCTCTTCACTAGCTTGAAAAAAAGATGTTTCATATATTTTATTTCCTTGAATATAATTAAAATAACTCAATCCATCTGCAATTATTTCTACAACATCTCTTGTTATTTCTCGACTATCTGAATAAAGTCTTAAATCAAAATTTATATAATTCTTTATTTCATTATTTTCATAATTTTTAGCATAACTCATCATCTTTTTTAAAGTTTCTTTAGATTCATCTGTTAAATACAAGTTTTCAATTCTTTCAAATAATTCGTTTAATTTATCTTCTTTTTGTTTTTCGTTATTTTTTAAATTATTCTCTTCCTCTTTTTTTCTAGAAACTATTTCTGAAATTGATTCACTATTATCATTAATTTTTTTTAATTCTGACGTAAAATTAGACAACTCATCATTTATCTTATCATTATTCTTTTTATTAATATTTGAATTAAAAAAATCATTGTATAAATTTCCTAAAAAGTTATTATCATCCATATTTAATCTCATTCCTTCCTAAGTCACAAATCTAGCTGGAAAAGAATTAAATTGTAATTATTTTTCAATCTTTTCCCTAAATCATAATTGTTTTAATATTTTTATTATATAAAATTCTTTAATACATATCAAGTTTTTAAATAAAATAAAAATGTGTTACTAATATTGAAGTTTATATACTAGGAAGTTCGGAGGACTTTCCTAGTATATTTTTACTTTTGATAAACAGTTTCAATATTAATACCACACTTTTATTTATTTTTTCTTTTTATTTTATCTAATTTTTTTAATAATTTTGAATATTCCACTTCAATTTCATTTATTTTTTCATTTATATCATCTTTCTTACGCCTTAATAAAATTTCACTTTTTAAAATTGTTTTATTAGAAAAAGTTTCAGAAGTTCTAATTTTAAGAATTGTAGATTTATTTTCTTCTAATACATTCTCATAAACATTTTTTAATTTTATCATATATTCATAATCACCAATTTCTAATCCTTGATTTATATGATTTTGTTCGCATAAAGCTTTTAATCTTACCATTATATTTAAGTTACAATCTTTATATGAATTTTTTAAAATATCATATAACTGATTTTCTAAAATCGAATTATTTATGTTAATTAAAGGACATAATCTGATAATTAAATCTGTATATAATAAATTTAATTTATCAATATACTCATTAGATTGTTTATCTTTTTGAGTATATTCTATCGCAGATTCAATTTCTTTTTTTAATAATATATACTCATTATTTTTATTTTTAAATTCTTTATCAATTAATTTATCAATTTCGTTTTCTAGTATTTCATTATTGTGTTTTAATTGTTCATCATATATAGAAATTTTTCTTCTTAATTTATCAATATTTAATTCTGCTAAAAATAATTCTGATTCATTAACACCCAATTTAAGAATATATGAATATTTAATTTCCGGAATAACATAATTTGAAAGCCACTCTTTTTCTACTATTTTTTTTGCAACTTCTTTTTTTAAATTATTTACTTGAATTATTAATTGCATATATCTTGAATCTAAATACATATCAAGTGCCATAAAACCTCCACTTTATAAATTTGACATTTTCTCTTTAATTCTTTTTATGGCCTCTTCTGTATTTTCTTTTGTTCCAAAACCAGTAAGTCTAAAATAACCTTCTCCACATGGTCCAAATCCAACTCCGGGTGTTCCAACAACATTGCATTTTTCAAGTAATCTATCAAAAAAGTCCCATGATAAAATTCCATCTGGTACTTTAAGCCAAACATAAGGTGCATTTACTCCACCATAACAAGTATATCCTGCTTCTTCTAATCCATTTTTTATTATTTTAGCATTTTGTAAATAATAATTAATATTTTCTTTTATTTGCTTTTGACCTTCTTCTGAATATATTGCCTCAGCTCCTCTTTGTACTATATAAGACACACCATTAAATTTTGTTCCATGTCTTCTATTCCATAATCCATTTAAAGCTACTTCTTTTCCATTTATTGTATATCCTTTTAATTCTTTTGGGACTATTAAATATGCACATCTTACTCCAGTAAATCCAGCTGTTTTAGAAAAACTTCTAAATTCAATAGCTACTTCTTTAGCTCCTTCTATTTCATAAATACTATGTGGTACATCATCTTCAGTAATAAATGCTTCATATGCAGAATCATATAAAATTAAAGATTTATTTTCCTTAGCATAATCAACCCATTTTTTTAATTGAGCTTTTGTTAAAGTTGTTCCAGTAGGATTATTAGGGAAACATAAATAAATCATATCTGGGACTTTGCTAGGTAAATCTGGTTCAAAGTTATTTTCTGCTTTTGCTTCAAGATATACTATATTTTCGTAATGCCCTTTTTCTTTATTAAATTTTCCACTTCTTCCAGCCATGACATTTGTATCAAGATATACTGGATAAACAGGATCAGTAATTGCCACTATATTATTAATTCCTAAAATATCTCCTATATTACCACAATCACATTTTGCACCATCTGATACAAATATTTCATCAATTGATATATCAATTCCTCTTTTTTTATAATCATATTCCGAAATTTTTTCTCTTAAAAATTCATATCCTTGCTCTAATCCGTAACCTTTAAAAGTTTCTGGTTCACCCATCTCATCAACTGCTTTATGCATTGCTTTTATTACTTCTGGAACAAGTGGTCTTGTAACATCTCCTATTCCTAATTTAATTACTTTTGCATTCGGATTTTTTTCTTGAAATGCTTTTACTTTTTTTGCAACAGTTGAAAACAAATAACTATCTTGTAATTCTAAATAATTTTCATTAATTTTAATCATTTTAGCCTCCTAAATGATTCATATGCTACTTAAAAATAAATTATTATTATTAAGTTTTTATATTTATATCATTTTGTCATCCTTTTTTCAATAGAATTTTGAAATATAATCTTTATACCATTTTCTTTTTAGTTTATTTTCTTTACATTTTAGCATAATAGATATATAATTTATAAAAATTTGAATTATAACAGTTTATTTTTCAATTTGCCTTTTAAGAAAGGAATTCAAAATATGAAACTAAAAAATTTACTTAAAAATGTTGATATTGTTGATGAAAAAGGAGATTTAGATATTGAAATAACTAATCTTCATTCTGATTCAAGAAAAATTAAACAAGGAGGATTATTTGTTGCAATAAATGGATTTTCTAAAAATGGTATAGAATTCATACCTAGTGCAATAGAAAATGGAGCTATAGCAGTAATAGTAGAACCTGATGTAAACATAAATTCATTGGATTATTCCATTCCTATAATATCTGTAAAAAATACTAGAAAAGCTTTAGCAATTCTTTCTTGTAATTTCTATGATAATCCTTCTAAAAAATTAAAACTTATTGGTGTTACAGGTACCAAAGGAAAAACTACTTCAACATTTATGATTAAATCAATACTTGAAAATGCAGGCCATAAAGTTGGGCTAATAGGAAGTATTGCTGTTTATATTAATGATGAAAAAATAGAAGATACAGATAGGACTACTCCAGAAAGTATTGAAATTCAAAAGCATCTAGCAAATATGGTAGAAAAAAATGTTGATATAGCTATAATAGAAGTTTCTTCTCAAGCAATGAAACTTGATAGAGTTGCAGGATGCGAATTTGATACTGCATTGTTCACAAATCTATCAGAAGATCACATAAGTAAAAATGAACATCCAAATATGGAAGATTATTTTAATTGTAAATTAAGCTTACTAAAACTTGCTAAAACTATTGTTATAAATAATGATGATGAAAAAGTAAAAACAATAAGTTCAATTTTACCAGAAAAAAATATATTAACTTTTTCAATAGATAATGACTCTAAATTTAAAGCGAACCCTGATAAAATTACCATAACAGATTCTTGCATTAATTTTGAAGTTCCTATAAATGGAAAGCCAGAACAAATCGAAGCTGCAATTCCTGGAAAATTCAGTATCTACAATGCTTTAGGAGCTATTGCTACAGCATCTGTATTTAATATAACAGCAAATAATGTAAAATCTGCTTTAAAAGACTTAAGAGTTTTAGGAAGAAGTGAACTTGTACCTAATAAATTAGGACTTACAATAATGATTGATTACGCACATACACCATCAAGTTTAGAAAGCATTCTTACAGCTGTAAAATCATATGCTAAAGGAAAAATAATTTGTGCTTGGGGTGTTGGTGGAGACAGAGATAAAGCAAAACGTCCTGTAATGGGTGAAATTTCCGGTAGACTTGCTGATTTTACTGTTTTAATGTCAGATCAAGTTAGAACAGAAGATCCTTTACAAATTTTAAAAGACATTGAAAAAGGAATAATTCCTACAGGAAAACCATATAAAATAATTGTTGATAGAACAGAAGGAATAAGATATGCAATTTCTATAGCAAAAAAAGGAGATATAATAGTTATACCTGGTTTAGGACATGATTTATATTTAGAAAAAGATGGAATTAAACATCCTTATAACGAAAGAGTAGTAATTTCACAAATTATAGATGAAATGCTTGAGAGCAGAAAATAATAATTTTAAATAACAAGGGTACGAAAATTTTCTATAAAAAATAAAAGACACTTTAACGTTTGAAGTGTCTTTTATTTTTTATATTTAGTTTATAATTGATATATTTTTCCTTCATATACAAATTCAGCTTCACCTTTTAAAAAATAATTATCATTATCTTGTCTGACTTCTATTTTTCCTCCTTCTAATTCCACAATTAAATCACTATCTGTGTATAATTTTTTTATTGATACTGCAGAAGCAGCTATAGCTCCTGTACCACATCCTAGTGTTTTCCCCACTCCTCTTTCCCATACTTTTACTTTTATTTTTGAACTATTTTCTACTTTAACAAATTCAACATTTGTTTTTTTAGGAAAATATTTATAATTTTCAACATATTCTCCAACTTTTTCTAAATTAAAATCATCATAATCATTAACAAAACATACCGCATGTGGATTTCCAACTGAAACAGGAATAAAATTAAAAACTCTATTATTATAGTCAATTTCTAAATTTTGTAGTTCATCCTTTGTATGCGATTTAGGTAAATATACAGGAATACTATTAGCTTTAAAAATAACTTTTCCCATATTCACTTCTATTTTGCTTACTTTCTTGTTTTCAATATCTAGTTTTATGTTTTTCACTCCACCTAATGTTTCAATATTAAATTCATCTTTTTTTATTATATCAGTATCATATAATAATTTTGACAAACATCTTATTCCATTACCACACATTTCTGCTTCTGACCCATCACTATTAAATATTCTCATTTTTATATCTGCAATTCTGCTAGTATAAAAATAAATTACTCCATCAGCTCCTATTCCAAACTTCCTATCACATAAAAACTTTGATAAAATATTTAAATTATATTTTGGATAATCTCTAATACAATTTATAAGTATAAAATCATTTCCTACAGCTTGCATTTTAGAAAAATTAATCATATAAATTATCAATCCCTTCTTTTGTTTGGTATTTGTAAATTATATGAATATAAAAAATATATATGCAAAAAAAATGTGATAAATACTTTTGTATATATCACATTTTTCGTCATTTTTTATTGTGCATCAACTAAATCTTCTTTTATAACAACATTTATAACTGTACCTTCTTCTACTTGATTTCCATAATAAGGATCTTGTGAAACCACGTTTCCACTTGTTCCTGTAATTTTTATGTTCAAATCTAAATCTCTAAGAGCTTTTGTAGCCTCCTCTACTGATAATCCCTTTATATTAGGAACAGTTTGTGAAACTCTAATATCACTGTCTTTACCATATAAACAAACTATACCACCATTTGCTAAAGCTATACCTGATTTTGGTACTTGATCTGTTACTACTGTTGTATTTTCATCGCCTTCACACTTTACTTTTACCACAAAACCACTTTGCTCTAAAATCCTCTTAGCTTCGGCAACTGTTTTTCCTGTAACATTAGAAACAGCTACATAATTTTCTTCTTTTTGAACCACCTCTGTTCCGTCAGAAGTAACCCCTAGAATCGGTAATACTTCTGATAAAATTTGAGCAGCAACTGGTCCAGCCACTTGACCGCCTTGATGATTGTTTACTGCAGTTACACCATATACTGCCACTAAACAAACAACTTGTGTATTTTCAATTGGTGAAATTGCAATAAATGATGCAACATACCCTTCGTCTTCATGACCAGATGTAGGTTCTGAAGTTCCACTCTTTCCACCTATTGAATATCCTTCAACTTTTGCATGTTTACCTGTTCCATCAACTACAACAGATTCCATCATATCTTTGATTTTTTCTGATGTTTCTTTTGAAACTACTTGTCTTAAATTCTCTGTTTCAACTGTTTCTATTGTTCCAGTATCAGTATTTTCAATCTGTTTTATAATTCTTGGTCTAACATATATTCCATCATTTGTAATTGCAGATACCGCAGTTATAAGCTGTAATGGAGATATAGAAAATCTTTGTCCAAACGACATAGTAGCAAGTTCTACTGGTCCAACATCCTCTAAATCTGTAAATATACCAGGATTTGCTGCAGCTATATTTGAGCCTACTCTATCAAAAAAGCCAAAAGCATCAAAATATTTATATAATTTTCTTGCGCCTACTTTTTGACCTAACTGCATAAAAGCTGGATTACAAGAATGTTCTAAGGCTTCTCTTAAAGATTGTGAGCCATGAGGTACAGGGCTCCAACATCTAATTGATCTATCAGCAACTTGGTATGTTCCATTACAATAAAAATCTCCTGGTTTATCAGTTGTAATAACATTTTCTTCTAATGCTATAGAAGAAGTGATAAGTTTAAATGTTGAACCTGGCTCATACATAGATGAAACTGCTTTGTTGTTCCATAATTTATATAATGACGTACTTTTTTCTTCTGATGTGTAATTCTCCCATGTTCCTTCTAAACCAGTAGGACCAATTTCCCATGGAGAATTCAAATTATAATTTGGATATGTTGCCATAGCCAATATATCTCCACTTTGAGGATTCATTATAATTACATTTCCACCTCTTAAAGCATTATTTTCTACACATGCTTGTTCAATATATTTTTCTGCAATACCTTGAATAGCCGTATCTATTGTAATATATAAATTACTTCCATTTTCTGCTGCCACATATTGCTCTGTTTCATCAGAAATAGCTTCTCCATTTACATCATTTGCTGTGACTATTTTTCCCGCAGTACCAGTTAAAATATTATTCCACTTTTCTTCTAATCCTGTCAAACCAGAATTATCAGTACCACAAAAACCTATTAGATTTGATGCTAAATCATCATATGGATATTCTCTTTTCATATCTTCATCTATATTAATACCTGATGTTATATGCTCTTCTTCCAACCATTTATTAAATTCATCAATAATTTCTTTATCTACTTTTTTAGCAATAACTGATACTGTAGATTTGCTTTCTACTTTTTCCTTAGCTTCTTCTTCTGACATAGAAAAATATTTTGAAAATCCATCTATTAAAACATCATTTGGAACATCCTTTCCATTACTGTATTTTACATTTCCAGGATTTATAGATACAGTACTAACAGAAACACTCATAGCTAAAATTTCACCATTTGTGTCAAAAATTGTTCCTCTATTTGGACTTATTATTTTATTTTTTACTTGATTACTATATGCAGCTTTACTATATTCAGCACCATGTATAAATATTATCCTAGCAATACTTACACTAACAATTAAAAGACCCAATATGGCTACAATAGCCGTTAATTTTATTCTATTATACATTTCATTTTTTTCGCTATTTTTATTTGCTTTTTTCTTAATCCCTTTAATTTTTATCACCTACTTAAATAATTCCAAAAAAGATTTTAAACTTTCACTATTTAAAATAGCATTCTTTACTACTGGAATCTGAAATATAAAAATAACTACTAATAACACAATAACAGTGGCTATTAGAATCTTAAAAAACCTTTTTACTGTAAGGGGTTCTTGTACATTAAGGCCTATACTTCTTAAATAACTTCTGTATTCCTGTGCTTTATTTTCTTCTATTTTTTTTCTATTTTTACGTTCTATTTTTAGTTGTTTTTGCTGTTCTTGAATTTGTTTTTCAATTTCATTTTGAACAAATTTTAGTTTAGCCTGTTTTTCTTTTTGTAACTCTTCGTCGTCAACCTTTTGCTCAGATTCTTTTTTCTTTATTTCTTCTACTTCTTTTTGTTTTAACTCTTCTTTTTTTTGAACTTCTTCATTATAAGTATCAGTATTTTTTTGCAAATTGTTCATAAGTTCATTAGCTCTTGCATTAGATAAATCTCTATCATAAGCCTTTCTGTTCTCTTCATTTCCCAGTACTTTGAAAGCAATTTCTAACTTCTTTAACAATTCTTCTGCTTTATCACTATTAAATGGATCTTTTAAATTTTCTCTATATTTTTCTTTTAATATATTATAAGCATTAACTATTTCATCAGCTGTTGCATTTTCATTTATTTTTAAAACATCATAGAAAGTTTTCATAAAAGCTAATTCCTTTTCTAAATTTATTTATTTGATAAATTATATCATTACATAATTTTTATATCAAGAATTTTGAGATAATAAATTTATAAACTTTCTTTCTAAAACTAAAAATAAGGAAATAAACTTATAAAATTATTATTAATTTTAATAAAGTATTATAGTCTTGTATTGATATACTTTTCGTGATAAAATATATAAATAAATTTATTTGAAAGGAATATCTATGAACGCTCTTAAAGAAACTACATTCATAATGAAAAAATATAATATCACAGCTAATAAACGATTTGGTCAAAATTTTTTAATCGATGATAATATAATAAATGGAATAATCAAAAATGCTGAAGTTTCTAAAGAAGATTTAATAATAGAAATAGGTCCAGGTCTTGGAACACTTACAGCAGAACTTTTAAAATATTCAGGAAAAGTTATATCTATAGAATTAGATAAAAATATGATAAAAATTCTTAATGATAGATTTTCATTATATGATAATTTTGAACTTCTAAATGATGATATTTTAAAAGTTGACTTGAAAAAAATAATAGAGAATAATTTAAATTCACAAAAATTAAAAAAAGTAAAAGTAGTGGCTAATTTACCTTACTATATAACTACTCCTATAATTATGAGACTATTAGAAGAAAAACTTAATTTAGATAGTATAACTGTAATGGTTCAAAAAGAAGTTGCCCAACGACTAACAACAATTCCAGGTGGAAAAAATACTGGAGCAATTACCTATAGCATAAACTATTTTGCTAATAGTAAAATAGTTTTAGATGTTCCAAATACTTCATTTATACCAGCTCCAGAAGTAAATTCTGCAGTTATTAAATTAGATATTTTAAAAGAACCTAGATTAAAAGTTGAAGATGAAAAATTATTTTTTGATATTATAAAAACTGCTTTTTTACAAAAAAGAAAAACATTGGTAAATGCTTTATCAAATAGTAGTTTATTTAATAATAAACAGGAAATAATTTCCATGTTAAATAATCTAAAAATTGATGCTAATATAAGAGGTGAAAAATTAAGTATAGAAGATTATTACGAAATTTATAAATATATTAAAAAACAATAATAGACAACAATAGTAATTTTTTTGTCAGATAACAAACTATACAGCAAAATTCACAAGAAATTATTCGCCCTCCAACAGAAATTGGCGGGCGAATAATTATTTTATATTTTCTAATGCTTTTGCTAACTGATCAGGACAAGAAGTTCCTTTTCCTCTACAATCTATACCTTTTAACTTATGAATTGCATCTTCTACTTTCATTCCTTTAACTAAATTTGAAATTCCCATAGTGTTTCCTGGACATCCACCAACAAATTCAACATAAGTTATAATATCTTCTTCAACTCTTATTATAATTTCCATAGAACAAACACCTTCAGGCTTATATCTATATTCCATATTTATATACTCCTTTCATATTTTAAATTAAAAGCTAATTATTTCTTTATATATTTTTACTATATAATTATCTGTCATTCCTGAAATATAATCAATTATTGCTTTGTAATAATCTTGCGGTTTATCCAAGTCATATACAATTTTATTTAAGTAGATTTCTTTTTCCTTTCCTTCATAATTTATATAATCCTTAATCCAAGCAGAAAAATTTTCTGATAAAATAGGATAATATCTTTTCATTTTTTTTAAATTTTTTAAAGTATTTTTTCCATTATATTCTTGTTTTAAAACATAAAATATTTCATTCATTAAAACTGTAAAATATCTAATCATTGGTTTTATTTTGTTATTCATATATATTCTTTCATTATTAAATTCTTTTATTAAATTCATTGTATAAAAAGCTTCGGCTGAAAAATTAAGTCCCTGCTCCACAGAACTATTCTCACAAATATCATTAACAAAATAATTTATTATGTTTGAATTGCTAATTTTAACATTTGAAGTAATTTTATCTAATTTTTTTACATCTTCATCTGTTAACAAATTCATAGCAATCGCATCATCTATATCCCTACCTATATAAGATATCTTATCTGCTATTTTAACCACACATCCTTCCCATGTATATGGAGAATATTGGTTAGGCTCTTTATATTCATTTTCTAAATTAATATATTCTAATCTAGGCTTTATTCCATTTTCATCCACTTCACCGCAATGTGATATAATACCATCTCTAACAGCATAAGTTAAATCTAAATTTCTGTTAACACCATTATAGTCCTTTAAAAGTTCAATATTATCAACAAAATGTAATCCATTTTTTTCGTGCCAAAATTTTTCTTCACATTCTCTTTCTGAAATTACTGATAATATTTTCTCTCCTTGATGCCCAAATGGACTATGTCCTATATCATGACAAATAGCAATTGCTTTTGTAAGATCTGTATTCAATCCTAAATTATTAGCTATTGTATGACTAATTGAATCTACAAGATTAACATGCTCTAATCTAGTACATATATGATCATTTTCTGGTGCAAAAAATACCTGTGTTTTATGTTTTAATCTTCTATATGCATTACAATTAATTATTCTTGTATAATCTCTATCAAATTCATTTCTTTCAAAATTCTTAGTATATGCAGATTTATATAAAACTTCTTTTCTATTTATAGAATTTTTCCAATTTTTATTTTTTTCTGTCATAGCTACATTTTCAAATTTTTTCATTTGTACCTCAATAATTATTTTAAATTATTTAAAATTTCATTTAACTCTTCTCTAGTAAAATCATAAGACTTATTACAATAATCACAAACTATATTTATATTATTTTCTTCAATTAAACTTTCTAAATCTGATTTTTTTAGAGAATAAAGCATATTTCTGTATTTTTCTTTACTACAATCACAAAAATACTTTATATCCAAATCGTCTTGTAATTTTATAATATTACTTAACCCAATTTTATTATTTAATATTGTTTCAATATTATTATTAGATTCTAATACTGATTTAAAATTTATTTCTTTAATTAATTGTCTAATTAATTTTATATCATCTTCAGTAGCATCTGGCATAAATGTTATTAAATATCCTTCTACTTTAAACATTTTTTTATTATTCAAAACTTGTATATCCATAAAAGCAGGCTTTTGAGTAGAATTCTCATAATAATTTCTAAAATCATCTATAATATTTCCATAAATTAAAGGAGTTATACCTTTATAACCATTCTGTACATATTTGTTATTTTTTTGTACTGATAAATTCCCTGAATTGCCTATTATTTTTGAAATATTTAATTCATAACAATCATTATTTTCTTCTAATTTAGGATGTTCAATAAATCCTTTTATAATAACATTATTTTCATCCAGCTTTAATTCTGAATAAAGTAACCCAGTTTCTTCTCCTTGAATTTGAACTACCAAACTATCAGAATCTTCTTTAATATCAGAAAAAGCCATTATACCACAAGCTGTATAAAATTTTCCCATAATATTTGTTGAAACATATGTTAAATTTTGCAATTTTTCTACATATTTTATCAACTCAGTTGTATCTGCATAAATAATAGATACTTTTTTATTTAAAGCTAAATATTTTGAAATCATAATATATCCTATTTACTAAAAACTTCTTTTACAAAAGAATATGTATCCATAAGTAATGCATATTTTTTCTTTTCTGAAACCTGTTCATTATACATTGCATTTGTTATGGGAATAGTATAGTAAGAATATTTTGGCATAAAAATTCTAGTTTTTATAATATAATTTATTAAACAATCACTTTTATCAACTTTTACATCATGTCTAATTAAAAAGTCACGCATAAGTTCAGTATATTCATCGTGAAAATAATTAAAAACCTTTGTATATTCACTTTTATCCGCTAAATTCTGCATTTCTTTTAATTCTAACATTTTTTATTACCTCTTTTTATTCTTATTATATACAAACTATTTATCTTTTTTTAGTATTTTATACTATAAAAAAATAATTATCAAGTTTTTATATTAACATTTTAGTAAAATTTACCATATTATATGTCAGGGTGATTTATATGGAAACATTAAAATTAAATTCAACTGGTCCAACAGTTGAATTACTTCAAAGTATACTTAAGAAATTAGGATTTTATAATGGTAATATTGATGGAATTTTTGGAGTTCAAACACAATCTGCAGTAATAAACTTTCAAAAAGCTTTTGGTCTTTCTGCAGATGGAATAGTAGGAAACAACACTTGGAATGCACTTAATCCTTATATAAATGGATATACTATTTATACTATAAAAAACGGAGATACTTTATATAATTTAGCTAATCAATTCTCTACAACTACAAATGCTATAATAACAGCAAATCCTAATATAAACTCTAACAATTTATTAATACGGAAGTAAAATTGTAATACCTTTTAGTTCAGTTGTTTTAACTGATATTAGTTATACATCTACAATACTTTATAGAAATATAGAATCTTTTAAGAGAATTTATCCATTCTTAGAAATAGGTAGTATAGGAAGATCTGTTATAGGAAATGAAATTCCTTTTATTAAATTTGGTAACGGTCCAAAAAAGGTTTTTTATAATGCAAGTATACATAGTAATGAATGGATAACCACTCCTCTTCTTATGAAATTTTTGGAAGTACTTTGCAAAGCTTACGTTAATAATGTGGTAATTTATGGATATGAACCAGCAGACTTATTCAATAATGTAAGTCTTTATGTTTCACCTATGGTTAATGTAGATGGAGTGGATTTAGTAACAGGAAATATCAGCAGTACTTCAAATTTCTACTCAAATGCAAAAAAAATTGCTTCAAATTTTCCTGATATACCTTTTCCAAATGGTTGGAAAGCAAACATTGTAGGTGAAAGTTTGATTAACTTCCACCTCTATTTTTTAAATTAATGTAGTTTAAACTACATTTTCTTTATTATCTAAAATCTTCTCAATAGGAATAAAGTCATCTATATTTTCACTAATTGTATTTAATGGTGCAAAATTAAATGTAATAAATACATTTTTGTCTTTATCAATTTCAATTTTATCAACAAGTCTAAATAGATACGATTTATCTATTTCTTTCATTTCTAAAAATTCATTTATTAAATTATTCATTTTCTCATCATTATTTTTACTTCTATCTAAATGCTGTCCTTGTAAAGCTTGAAAATTATTCATTAATTCAGACTTTTTTATATTTAATTCTTCTCTTTCTTTAATATATTTTTGAGATATTCTTATAAAATCAGACTCTGTTAATATTCCGTTTTAATTTATCTTCATATAATTCATCCATTATTCTGTTGTTTTCTATGATTTTAGTTTCTATAGTTTCTATTTGCTTTTTTACTGATGACAATAAATCTATCGTTTTATTTGCTACTTTTTTGTATGTTTCTTCAAGCATTGATTTATTGGCATAAATTTTGCAAACCTTTTTGATGACTTCTATTATTTGTTCTTCAAATTTATAGTAATTTAAATTTCTTGTATAACAGCCTCTTTTTTTATAGCCTGTATCTACAATATATGGAATTTTAGGACGATTGACTTTGTGATTTACCTTTAATACAATTTGCATTTGCCATCCGACAATGTTTGCAATAAATCAATCCTCGAAGTAAATAATCATATTGTTTTACAACTTTTTTTGCTCTTTCTTTATGTATTATTTGCACTTTTTCAAATACATCTTTATCAATAATTGCTTCGTGTGTATCATTTACTCTAATGTGTTTTTCTTTTTCAACTTTACGAAGTTTCTTTACTTTATAAGAAACGACAGATACTTTATTTTGAATGGTATTTCCAATATAAACTTCATTTTTTAACATATTGCATAATGTTGTTTCATTCCATTTAAAAGTTGTCTTTTTATCTTGAATAATACCTGTCTTTCTGTATCCAGAAGGACTTAAAATATGATTATCATTTAAATACTTAACAATTAATTTACTTCCAGTTCCATTTGCATACATTTCAAAAATTTTTCTTACTATATCTACAACATTTTCATCAACAACCAATTTATTTTTGTTAACTCCATCTTTTTTATACCCGATAAACAGGTGTGCTACATAAATATTCTCCTTGTTTTTGTTTTTCTTTAAAAACACTTCTTATCTTTTTAGATATGTCTTTTGCATACATATCATTTAATATGGCTTTGAA
>CANRKJ010000014.1 GCA_947631185.1 uncultured Clostridia bacterium
TGTCAACAACTTTTTTAAAACTTTTTAAAAAACTTTTTTGAAGTATTTTTTTGCAAAAAAAGATGCTAAAATTTTGTCGATTTTTGTCTAACAGCAAGACCTATTTTAGCACCCTATTTTAACTGTGTCAATACCAATTTTTATGAAAAGTTAAAATTTTATTCTTAATAACTTCAATTTTATTATTATCTATTTTTCCTTCTAAACATTGGATCTTCTTATTTATTAAATTTTTTTCATTTATAATTTCCATACTTTTTTTAAAATTAATATCAAAAATAAAATTTAAAGTAATAAATACTCTCTTTATGTCAGATTCTTTTTTACCATCTCTCACAACTAATCTTTGTTCAACAATTGCATTAAAAACTTCATATGGAATATTGTAATCATTATCTAATATCTCATTTCCTTGTAAATCCATAATATCTAATTTATCAGCATCTCTTACTAATTTAGCAAAAAACATTTCTTTTTTAGTTAATCCACTCTCTACTTCAAATTTGTTATGATTTTTTACTGCCTTTAATACAATTTTTTTATCAATATCTTTGTATACATATTTTTCAATATAATTATTTTCTAGCAAGATTTCAAATCCAATATCTCCATGATCAAAAGATAATTTATCTATATATGTTCCAAATTCTGTTTCTTGTTTAAATCTAGCTATATCATGAAGTAATGCACAAACTGAAGCCAAATATACATCATGTTCATTTAAATTTTCACTTTTGGCTATATTTATTGCATATTCCACTACTCTAAATGTATGTTTATATTTTCTTTTTATATTTTCATTATTAAAATCAAATTGTTTAGCGTATTTATTAAATTCAATTATCGCTTCATCAAATTTATCCATTTTCGCTCCTTTGTTAAATACATTACATTCTATCTGGCATTTCAATTCCAAGCAAACTACAGCCGGATTTTAATACCATACCAACACAATAAGTTAAATAAGCTCTAGCATCTTGAATATATTTTTGCTCTCCTATTATTTTATTTTCATTGTAAAAAATACTATAACTCTGAGCAAGTTCAATTAAAAATCTTGTTAGCAAACATGTTTCATTTTTCTCAGTAACACTTTTTAAAATATCTCCAAAATTATATAAGTAATTTATTACATTCATGCTTGCTTTATCTTGAAGACTTGTATAATACTCTTCGTCAAATTCTGGAATATACCCTAATTTTTCTAAAACACTTTTTGTTCTTACATATATATATTGAACATAAGGTCCAGTCTCACCTTGAAAATTTAAAACTTGATTCCAATCAAATACTTGATCTTTGATTAAAGTATTACATAAATTATTAAATACTACAGCTCCAACTCCAATTTTTTTAGCATTTTCATCTTTGTTATCCATATCAGGATTCTTTTCTTCAATAATTTTTTGAACTCTATCAATCGCCTCATTAAGAACATCTTCTACCTTAACAACAGTTCCTTCCCTTGTTGACATTTTTCCAGTTGTAAGTCTTGTCATTCCATATTGAATATGTTCTAATCCATTTTTACATTTTTCAGGAATATCTAAAAATTTTGCTACTTCAAATATTTGTCTAAAGTACAATGCTTGTTCATAAGCAACTACATATAAACATTTATCAAAATCATAAGTTTTAGCTCTATATTTTATTGCAGATAAATCTCTAGCAGCATAAGTAGTTGAATCGTCAGATTTCTTGATCATACAAACTCCCAATTTTTTATCTTCTAAATCAACTATTTTAGCTCCTTCTGATAATACTAATTTTCCTTCATTTTCTAAATCTTTTATAATCAAATCTGTTTCCTTGGCACACTCATATTCTCCTCGTAATGAATCAAATTCTACTCCTAATATGTTATAAATCTTCTGAAATTCTTTTAAACTTAATTCTCTAAAATCTTTCCATAATTTTGTACAGTATTCATCACCATTTTCTAACAATTTAAAATTATTTCTACATGCATTTAATACATTCTCATCCTTTTTACATAAATCATTTATTCTAACATATATTTTCATTAATTCATTTATTGGATCTTTTGATAAATCATATTCTGAACCCCATTTCTTATATCCTTCAATTAATTTTCCAAATTGAGTTCCATAATCTCCTAAATGATTTATTCTTATAACATTATATCCTTGTGACTTATATATTCTAGCCAATGAAGCTCCAATTATAGTTGTTCTTAAATGTCCAATATGAAAAGGCTTTGCAATATTAGGTGCTGAATATTCAATACATATATTTTTTTCATTTCCTATATTGCTAAATCCGAATTCTTCTTTTTTATCGTTAAATTCTTTTAAAACTTCTTTGCACAATTTTTGTTTATTTACATAAAAATTTAAATATCCATTAACATTTTCTATATTTGTTAAATAATCATCTAATTTTATTGATTCTTTTATATCACTAGCAATCATCACTGGAGATTTTTTTAAAACTTTTGCTAATTTAAAACATGGAAATGCATAATCTCCCATATCCTTATTAGGTGGAATTTCTATATAATTTTCTATTTCTTCTGTATCAATTTTTATTACATCTGATATTTTTTCAGTAATAATCTTTTTAAAATCTAACATAATTCATTACTCCTTTATTTTAATATTAATATTGGTTAAAATTTTATATAAGAAGTTCAGAGAACTTTCTTATAATACAAAAAAGCCTCTGGAATATCCAGAGGCGCAATACTTGCACGGTACCACTCTAGTTAATTTATAATATATAAATCACTCTAACCTTTTAACGCAGGTAAACGAATTTATCTACTAACCGAATGTTTTCAATAAATCACTCCTAAGTTCTATTCATTATTTTTCATATTACTAGACTTTCACTCTGTTCTAGCTCGCTAAAATAATTCAAATAACTACTTCTCTTAATCAACGATTTCACAAACAAATTATATTATATTTTTATATTTTTGTCAATTTTTACATACTTCTTGATTTTTTTCAGTACCTTTTCTTCTAATTATTTTTATACTATTTATAACTAAACACATAAAAATTGATCCTGTTATAACTCCCATCGTATCTATAATTACATCAGTAAATTGACCACTTCTTCCATTAATGAAAAGTTGATGTATCTCATCAGTTGAAGCATACAATAATCCTAATATAGTAGAAATTATCAATCTTTTTTCATCAATAATATTAAACGTTTTTAGCAAGGATAAAAATAAAACTCCTCCTAAACCATATTCAGAAAAATGAGCTAATTTTCTAATGTATTGATCAATATAAAATATTTTTTCAGGATCTTTAGAAAACAATGATGATATACGCATACTAAGTGATGTTGAAGAATATCCATCTTGATTAGAAAAACTAAATACTGAATACATCCACATTATTATTAATATTATTACCACTATTCTTATTATTAATATTTTTTTATTCAAAATTATTGCTCCTTAAAATTCATGTTTTGTAGAAAGTTCTATTATCAAATCCATATTATCATCTTCAGCAGATTTATTTCTCCTTATCATACCACATTTTTTACATCTAAATATAATAACATATCCTTTTTTGCTATCTATCTCAACACCTATGGGTTCTAATGAACCATGACACTTTTCTGCTCTATCACCTGGATTTTTATCGATATGTTTAGAAAATAAACAATATGGACAGTGATTTCTGCAAGAATAACCTAATTTTCTAACATGCTTACCACAATTTTCACAATCAAATTCTTCGTCTATTACTGTAAAGTTTGACATTTTATCTCCTTATTCATAAATACTTCCACCAATAAATTCTCTAAGTAAAGAATTATTTGGAATCATCTCTTCATCATCAAAGTCCTCAAAATATTTTAATAATGAAATTAATCTTCTTGCTTCGCTATATTCTGAATCTTTTTGAGTTATTTCGCTTAATAAAGGAATTGCATACCTTTTTAATGCTGATAATTCATATACAATTGATGAATTAAACATGCAATCAGCTTCATCTTGATATGGAAAAATATTCTTTCTTTCTCCTCTATTAACAGAAGCCCACATTTCTAAAGTATGTTTTGCATCATATCCTCTAAATTTATAATCTCTAACGATTCTTCTTATGAGTCTCGTATCAGTTGTAGAAATTCTATTATAGTAATCTATATTTAAAACAGTTAAATCACTAATATAAATTTTAAATTTATTTTCTTTAGGAATTAAATTAGTTAATTTATCATTCAAACAATGAATTCCTTCCATAATTAACACTTCATCTTGTTCTAATTTCATTTTATTTCCTTTATATTCTTTATGTCCACTAAGGAAATCAAATGTAGGAATCTCAACTGTTTCTCCTTTGAGTAATTTTAGAATATGACTATTTAATAAATCTCTATCAATTGCTTCTATACATTCAAAATCATATTTATCATTTTCATCTTTAGGATTATTTTCTCTTTCTACAAAATAATTATCTACTGAAATTGTTACAGGTTTTATTCCATTAACTCTTAAAGCCATTCCAAGTTTTCCAGCAAATGTTGTTTTTCCAGATGAAGATGGACCTGCTATTAAAATTAATCTAACATTACCTTTTTCCTTAACTTTATTAGCAATCTCAGTAATCTTTTTTTCATGTAAGGCTTCAGAAACCAAAATTAAATCTTTATTTCCATTTGCTCTTATTTTTTTATTTAATCTACTAACTGTATCTATTTTTAATAATTTATATATGTCATCATATTCATCCATTGCCGTAATTAATTTCAAACTTTGCTTTTTATCTATAATTTCGTCTGGATGATTATCACTTGGATATTCTACTAAAAAGCCTTTTCTAAATACTTTCAAATCAAATAAATCAGCAAAACCTGTTGATGCAGGCATTGTACCATAAAAATAATTATAATAATCTTCACAATAATATAGAGATACCTTATCCTTATCTGCATTAACTTGTAATTTTCCTCTAATAGTTCCTTCTTTTATATAAAAATTTTCTGCTTCTTCCATTGTCATTATTTTTTTTATTATAGGTATATCCAATTTTACTAATTCTTGCATTCTTGATTTTACTTTTTCTATCAATTCTTCTGTTAATTTACAGTTATCTACTTCACAATACATCGAATTTACTAATTGATAATTAACATTAAGTTCCGCTTCTGGACAAACATCGTAAAAAGCTTTGCTCATTAAATATAAAAGTCCTCTTACATAAATTTGCTTACCTTCTTTATCTTTTCTATTTATAAATCTTATTTCACCATCTTGATTTAGTATTTGTTTTATAGATACCACTTCATTATTATATATAGCAGCAATTGTATCACTTTGCATTTCATCTTTTAAAGCCTCTCTAATTTGAACCCTTTCTTTTATATTAAAATCTTTGCCATTACATTTAATATTCATATGCACCCTTCTTTCCTTAAGTATTGTTTATAATTATTTAGAAGTATTATAATCTTAATAATGACTAAAAAAACAGATAGAAACTTTCTATCTGCTAAATTAAAAGTTAAAATATAATAATAATCCTCCTATAACTATTATAGCAAATCCGATTATCTTTAGTCCTAATGTAGCATCATTAAGATCTCCTTTTGTAAAATATTTTTTTACTATTAACCTAGCATCATATATAAATTTTATTCCACATACTAGAGCAATTATTCCTATAAAAAGTAAAAATACTCTCATTTCAACATCCTTCTTCTCTATATATAACAATTTTTGTTTAATTTTGCTTTTTTATTGTAATATCATTTGTCTTTTTTGTCAATAGATACTTATTGTACTATATTTATATTTCAATTCTATTCTCAAATTTTTTATTAACTAATAATTTTAATTTTTTATTTTCTTCTCTTTCTAAATTCTCATCTTTATTTATTATTTCCATAGCAATAGATTGAACTAATTTTAACATTCCAATATCCTCAAATAAATTTGCAATTTTAAATTCTGGTATACCATGTTGTTTTGTTCCAAAGAATTCACCTGACCCTCTTAATTCTAAATCTTTTTCTGAAATAATAAATCCATCATTTGTTTGTGAAATAACTTTCATTCTCTCTTTTATAATTTTAGAATTTCCTTGATATTTTAAAATACAATATGACTGATATTCTCCTCTTCCAACTCTTCCTCTTAATTGGTGTAATTGTGCTAATCCAAATCTTTCCGCATTCTCTATTACCATAATATTACTATTAGGTACATTTACACCAACTTCTATAACAGTAGTTGAAATTAGGATATCTATTTCTCCATTTTTAAATCGTTCCATTATTTCATCTTTTTCTTTAGGCTTCATTTTACCATGCAAATATTCTACTCTATAATTACTAAATATATTATTTTTATAATTATCTGCTAATTCCATAACAGACTTTGCGTCAATCTCTTCGTTTTCCTCAACCAAAGGACAAACAATATAAGCTTGTCTTCCTTCTTCTACGTTTTTAGATATAAAAGCATTTACTCTTTGCTCAAGATTTTTAGTAACAGCATATGTTTCTATTTTCTTTCTATTTGGTGGTAATTCATCTATTATTGAAATATCTAAATCCCCATACAAGATTAAAGCTAAGGTCCTTGGAATTGGAGTAGCTGTCATTACTAATACATTTGGATTATTTCCTTTTGACACTATTTTACTTCTTTGTCTAACTCCAAATCTGTGCTGTTCATCAGTAACAACTAACCCTAAATTTTTAAATATAACATTTTCTTCTAATATGGCATGAGTTCCAATTAAAATATCTATTTCACCATCACTTAATCTTTTTAATATATCTTCTTTTTTCTTTTTAGTAGTACCACTTATTAAAAGTTCACATTTTATTCCTGTATCTTTTAAAATTTCAGTGAAAGATTCTAGATGTTGTGATGCTAAAATTGCAGTAGGTGCCATCACAGCAGATTGATATCCTGATTTTACAGCTTTATAACAACTAAGTATAGCAATAATTGTTTTTCCTGATCCAACATCTCCTTGAAGTAATCGATTCATAGGTTTATCCAATTCTAAATCTTTATCGATTTCTTCTAAAACTCTAAGCTGAGCTTTTGTTAAACTAAAAGGTAGTTTGTTTATAATATCACTCATATAAACATCTTTATCAAAACTAATTCCTTTTTTATTAGAATCTATATTATTTTTCAAACTAAAAAGAGCTAATTGCATTGATAAAAGTTCTTCAAATACTAGCCTTTTTCTAGCTTCAAAAAAAGAAGAAAAATTATCTGGAAAATGAATTTGTTTTATTGCTTTATTTATATCATATAAATTATATTTTTCTAATAAATAATCTGGAAGAGTTTCTTCTAATTTTCCATCTACTTCTTTTAATGCTTCTTCTATAATTTTTCTAATTGTATTTTGAGACAAATTATAAGTTAATGGATATATTGGAATAATTTTCCCCGTATTTTTATCAACATTCTCTAAATCAAAAACAGGTGATTGCATTTCAACTCTCCCGTTTTTAACTGAGACTTTTCCATAAAATTTATATCTATTATTTATATTAAAAGAATTTTTTAAATATGTCTGATTAAACCATGTGATTTGACAAATTCCTGTTTCATCTCGTACTGAAAGTTTGCAAAGAGTTAAATTTTTTCTTATTCGCACTTCTGATAATCTAGAAATTGGAATTGCTGAAATTAGTGATTCTTCTCCATCTTGTAGATCAGAAATATTCTTAGGCTTACTTCTATCTTCATGTTCTCTAGGATAATATGTTATTAAATCTTCTAATACATATATCCCCAACTTATTTAAAAGTTTAACGCGATTGGGACCAACACCTTTTATAAACTGTACTTCTTTTTTTAAATCTATCATTACATTCTCCTAATTAATTTCCAATATAAAAATCAGCTGTTTTCCTTTTTCTCTACTGTTTTTCTCTTAAATAAATTTTTTATTTTATTTAACATAAACATATACCATTTTTCTTTGTATTCTATAGGTAACAGGTTTTCCTCAGTATCTAAACTTGGTCCACAATTACACAATAGTTCATCATCAAAATTTTCAATAACTTCATCTTTAAATCTTTCCTGCTCAACACTATAAATTTTTTTTAATCTATCCTTTTCAGCTTCATCATCTATCCAATAATTCATATTCAAAAACGCTATTATAGCCACAGCTTTTCTAGAAACAGAAACAGAATTTATTGATTCAATATCATTTTTATTAAAATTAGTTCTGTAATCTTTATCCCTATTCTTTTCTATAAACTCATATAATTTTTTAGGAATTTTATCAATATATTCTTTACCTAAAAAATCAAGTAATTCATAAACCTCAGAATATGATTCCTTAGTACTAGAAAATCTCATATTATTTCCTTCTTTCCTATCTTTTCAATTTGATTTTAACAAAGTTTTATTTAAAAGTCTAGTAATTTGAAAAATTTTACTAAAATCATTTTTATAAAATTTCTAATATAAGGTATATAGCCTTAAATAATTATAAAATAATCAATATCTATTTCTTAATAAAAACGTTAAATATATAGGTTATTTGATTAATTTTAAAAAATTATGTATAATTCATTTATGAGAAAATTAATTGTAGATGAAAAGTATAATAACAAAAAATTAAATAACTTTATTTTAGATAATTTTAAAAATCTAAAGCCTAGTATCTTATATAAAGCTTTAAGAAAAAAAGATATTTTAATAAATAATAAAAGAGTTTCTGAAAATAAAACAATTTTTTCTGGTGACGAAATAATAATATATATTAGTGATACTTTGCTTTTTGAAAATAATAACAATTCTATAAAAACTATATTCGAAGACAAAAATATTTTGGTTGTTTTTAAGCCAAAATATATTTCAGTTACACCAGATAATTATATAGGTCCTACATTAACTGAAATTGTACAAAAAAACTATGGAAAGAACTTGGAGCCTTGTCATAGATTAGACAGGAATACATCTGGATTAGTTTTATTTGCAAAAAACAAAGAAGCTTTAAAAATTTTATTATATAAATTTAAAAATAAAGAAATAAAAAAATTTTATAAAGCAACGGTTTATGGAATTCCTAATAAAAAACATCAAATTTTAAAGGCATATTTATTTAAAGATAGCAAAAAAAGTTTAGTTTATATTTCCGATTTTCCCAAAAAAGGATACCAAGAAATTATTACTGAATATAATGTAATTTCATCAAACTACAAAAATAATACTAGTATTTTAGATATAAATCTTCATACTGGAAGAACACATCAAATTAGAGCTCATTTAGCACACATTGGTTATCCTATTTTAGGTGACGGAAAATATGGAATAAATGAAATAAATAAAAAATTCGGATTGAAGACTCAAGAACTATGTAGCTATAAATTAATTTTTAATTTTACCTCTGATAGTGGTTTTTTAAATTATTTAAAAAATTTAAAAATTGAATATGAAAATTAGAAATATATAAAATTCAAGGGCGCCCAATAAGCGCCCTACATAAATATTAATTTTCAATCATTAGGATTATATATTTTAAATATTACCATGGTATATATTTTTCTGCTACTATTTCCATATTTACTTTATTATCTTTTATATAAAATTCTATTACTCTACCATTTTCAACAAATATTATAGAATTGATTTCATTGTTGTATTTATATATATATGCAAATGTTTTTCCTGTGCTAGTCATATCATTTAAATAATTAATTGCATCTTCACTATTATACAAAATCTCATATCTTCCATATGAATTTTCATATATTTCAATTTTTTTATCTGCATAATAATTTTTTAATATATCTGTTACTGTATCATTTACTCCTATTCCTCTAATATTCTTATATTTTGAATTACTTGAAGCTATATAATTAACATATTCTTTTTCATAATCAAATTGAATGATTAGATTTTCATAATCAAATCTTTTATAACTACTTTCTGGATTTTCAGAATCTACAAATTCTGATTTTTCATCTGGTTCGCCTAAAACTTGTTTTACTTCATCTGCGGACATATTTAATTTTATATCTCCTATTTTATAATCACTCTCATCTATTTTCTGAATATTATTATTATAGAAATTATTTTTATATGTATTATTATTTTTCTTTTTGCTCATTGCCATTTTTACAAATAGAATTATTATTAATAAAGCTAAAATAAATAAAAAAATTTTTAAAATTTTATTTCTCATAAATTCCTACCTTTTCAACGAAACCTATTATATATATAATAAATTATTTTTGCAATACTATATCTAAAATTGATGTAACACATTATTATAAAATTCATATTATATAACATACGAACGATAACAAAAAAAATAAATTATTTTTTAAAGGAGGGGCTTAATTATGCCAGAAAATAGAGGTTGTGGATTCGGATTTGGAGATGATTGTTTATGGATAATCTTATTATTAATAATCATCTGTTGCTGTTGCGGTGGAAGCAATAGAAATAATGGATGTTGCTAATTTATTTTACACATCAAAAAAAGAATCGAGATTTTTAACTCGATTCTTTTTATTATTTCTATATTTTTAGTACATTCCACCCATAGCTGGCATTTCATTATTAGCAGAACAATTACAATTTTTCTCTTTTTTATCTGCAACAACACTTTCTGTTGTTAATATCATTGATGAAACACTTTCTGCATTTTGTAAAGCAGAACGAGTAACTTTTGTAGGATCAACTATTCCAGCATTTTTCATATCTACATACTCTCCTGTTGCAGCATTAAATCCTATTCCTTTTTTGCTTGATTTTACTTTATCAAAAATAACTGCACCTTCCAATCCAGCATTTCTAGCAATTTGTTTTACTGGCTCTTCTAATGCTTTTAAAATAATTTTTACTCCTATTTTTTCTTCATCAGAAACTTCTTGTAAAACTTTTTCAACTTCATCTATAACATTTACATATGCAGTTCCACCACCTGGAAGAATACCTTCTTCAACAGCAGCTTTAGTTGCAGATAATGCATCCTCAATTCTTAATTTCTTTTCCTTCATTTCAATTTCAGTTGCAGCACCAACTTCAATTACTCCAACTCCACCTGATAATTTTGCAAGTCTTTCATGCAATTTTTCATTATCATAAGAACTTGTATTTGATTTTATTTCTGCTTTTATTGCATTTATTCTTGATTCAATTGCATCTTTTTTTCCACAACCATCAACTATTATAGTGTTTTCTTTTCCAATTTTTACTTGTCTTGCTTTTCCAAGTTGCTCTAAAGTTGTATCTTTAAGATCTAATCCTAAATCTCCAGTAATAACCTCTCCTCCAGTTAAAATAGCTATATCTTCAAGCATTTCTTTTCTTTTATCACCAAATCCTGGAGCTTTTACAGCCACTACATTTAATACACCTCTTAATTTATTTAATACAAGTGTTGATAAAGGTTCTGATTCTATATCATCAGCTATTATTACAAGCTTTCCACCTTGACTAGATAATTGTTCTAATAAAGGTAATACTTCTTGAATATTACTTATTTTTTTATCTGTTATTAAAATATATGGATTATCCATTATACATTCCATTTTTTCTGTATCTGTTACCATATATGGAGAAACATATCCTTTATCAAATTGCATACCTTCTACGACATTTACTTCAGTAGAAGAAGTTTTTGACTCTTCTATAGTTATAACACCATCTGTTGATACTTTTTCCATTGCGTCAGCAATTAAATTTCCAATTTCTTTATCATTTGCTGAAATACTAGCAACCCTAGCTATGTCTTCTTTTCCTTTTATAGGAACACTGATGTCTTTTAATGCTTTAACTGCTACATCAGTTGCTTTATCCATTCCTCTTTTTATTGCAAGAACATCTCCACCAGCAGCAACATTTTTTACACCTTCTTTTAACATTACCTGAGCTAGTACTGTAGCTGTAGTAGTTCCATCTCCAGCTAAATCATTTGTTTTTGTAGCAACTTCTTTTACAAGTGATGCTCCCATATTTTCAAATTCATCTTCTAATTCAATCTCTTTTGCAATTGTTACACCATCATTTGTTATAAGAGGAGAACCATAATTTCTTTGTAAAACTACATTTCTTCCTTTTGGTCCAAGTGTAACTTTAACTGTATCTGCAAGTTTGTTAACTCCCTCTAATAATTGTTTTCTTGAATCTTCACCATATATAATTTGTTTTGCCATAAAAAATTACCTCCTTAAATATTGTTTGAATTTATATTAAACGATTTATTATCGTAATCACTTTTATTCTACTATAGCTAATATATCAGATTGTCTTACTATGATGTATTCTTCACCTTCATATTTTACTTCTGTCCCTGAATATTTACTTGTAATTACCTTTTGTCCAACTTTAACATTCATTTCTACTTTTTCTCCGTCTACTACTCCACCTGGTCCTACAGCAATAATTTCAGCAATTTGTGGTTTTTCTTTTGAACCTGCTGATAAAATAATTCCACTTTTTGTAGTTTCCTCTGCTTCTACCATTTTTACTAATACCCTATCTGCTAATGGTTTTATCATAATAAATCCCTCCTTAATTAAAACTATTATTAGCACTCTTTTTTTGTGACTGCTAATAATTTATACCTTTTTGAATAATTTGTCAAGCCCTATAAATTATATTCTTAAAATTTTTTTATATGATACTATTCAATCTAAATCACAACATTTAATCAAATTCATATTATATATTAAAGGAGGAGGATAAGCTATGTGTTTTAAAAATGATAATAATTTATGTTGTTGTTTAATTACAGTAATTTCTGCTGTAATAGGTGCAATAGGCGTTTCAGCAAGCTTTTATGCAGGATTATTAACTTCTATAACAGGTTTAATAATTGCCACTTTGGTATTAGGTGGAATTGGATTATTATATTTGATAATAAATTTATTTTGTGGGGAAAATAATTGTAAAACTTTAAATAAACTATGCATTTTACCAATTATAGTTGGATCAATAATTACTTCAATTGTAGCTTTAGTAATTGGAACTATCCCTACATCATCTATATCAGCTGGTTTACTTGTATTAGCTATCGTATTTTTCTTTATAATGTCAATTATTAATGTTTTAGAATTTGTTTTTTCACTTTTTTGCTCAAAAGACAAATATGATAACTGTTAAAAAATAGAACAAAAGCGGGCTTTAAAATATTTCAAAGTCCGCGTCTTTGTTCGTCCACGAAAAATTGTATAACAATTTTTTGTGAGCAGTTTATTATAATTAATTTGAAGTTAATATCTTTATTGCACATTTTATACCATCAATTGCAGATGTCATTATTCCTCCAGCATATCCAGCACCTTCGCCACATGGATATAATCCTTGAATATTAGATAATAATGTTTCGTTATTTCTCACAATCCTAACTGCAGAAGATGTTCTAGTTTCTACTCCTGTTAATATTGCATCTTTATCATAAAATCCTTTTAATTTTTTATCCAATTCTACTATAGCTTCTTTTAATGTCTCTGTTACGAATTTTGGAAAAACCTCATTTAAATCAGCCATTGTCACTCCCGGCAAATATGATGGCTTAATATACCCAAAATTCACTGTAATTTTATTTTCTAAAAAATCTTGTACTCTTTGACATGGTGCATTATAATTTTTTCCTCCTAAAATAAAAGCTTTTTTTTCTAACTCCTCTTGAAAATTAATTCCATCTAGAGGATAGTCTGAATAGAAATCTTCTGTTTTAATATTTACCAATAATGCACTATTTGCGTTTAAGCCATCTCGTGCAAATGTACTCATTCCATTTGTTACTACTGTGTTTTTCTCAGATGATGCTGGCACCACTTCTCCACCTGGACACATGCAAAAAGTATATGCTGTTCTTCCATTTGGAGAATGATAAACTAATTTGTAATCTGCTGGTGGTAAATTCAATTTTGTTTTATTACCATATTGAGATTTATTTATTTCTTTTTGTAAATGTTCAATTCTTACTCCCACTGCAAAATCTTTTGGTTCTATAATTACTCCCAAATCATATAATCTTTTTATTGTTTCTCTAGAACTATGTCCTATTGCTAAAATAACTGTATCTGTTCTATATTCTTTTGAAGCTATTACAGATACTATTTTTCCTTCTTCTATCTTAAAATCAGTTACTTTCTCTTTAAATAATATTTCTCCACCTTTAGAAATTATATATTCTCTAATATTTTTAACAATTTTTATTAAATTATCAGTTCCTATATGTGGCTTAGAAGTATACAAAATTTCTTTTGGTGCTCCAAATTTAACAAAATCTTCTAATACTTTTCTAGAATATATGCTAGAATTTCCTGTATTTAATTTTCCATCAGAAAAAGTACCTGCACCTCCTTCACCAAATTGAATGTTTGACATTGGATTTAATATTCTTTTATCTCTAAAATCTTTAACATCCTTGACTCTTTGTTCAACTTTTACTCCTTGTTCCAATATTATTGGCTTTAAACCATATTCTACTAAGAGTAAACCCGCAAACATTCCAGCAGGTCCAAATCCAACTATAACTGGTCTTTTATTTGACAATCTTTTTACATCTATTTTCTTAAATTCATATTTTTCTATTTTATTGAATTTATTTTCTTTATTTCCAATTAACTCTAAATCAATAGTATAAACATAGTGAATATTATTTTTATCTCTAGCATCTATAGATTTTTTAAATATATTCCATGATATTACATCAGAATATTTTATTTTATACTTTTTTAATACATATTTTATCAAATCTTCATCTTCTAAGTCTTCAAAAATCTTTATATTATTTAATCTTATCATTTCTTCTCCTAAATTTAGAAATTGGGCGAGTAATACTCGCCCTTGACAAATTATTTAGTTAATATCCGGAAAATATCCTCTTCTTTTCTAGTAGCTACTTTTATTGCATTTAAAGATTTAGCTAAACTCCTAGAAGCAATATTCTCCTTTTTTATAACTAAATCCAAGCCTAAAATAGTACTAGAGTTTTCCTTAAGCCAATCAATAAAACCGCTTAAAGCTTCCTTCATTACTCCTTGGTTTCTATAATCTTTTGAAATTAAAAGAGAGCAATCTAGAAATTTTTTGTAGATTTCTACAGCAATTATTGCTCCGACAATCTTGTTATCTTTGCAAATTGCTAAATAAAAATCTCTTCTGCAGTCACCCTTTACATAGTCAGCCATCATCTCTCTTGAGTCTTCTCTGGTTTCACAATATGCATATGGAACATATTTTTTTATAAATTGCTCATGAACTACCTCAAAAAACTCATCCGAATCTGAAATTGAAAAACTCCGAATAACATAATTTTTTGTAGAAAATTCCACAAATATTCCTCCTTTGTTTGCCTTATTAAAAAGTCTTAATAAATTATATTATGGAATAAATGGTATCATATTAATTAATATAAACCATAGCTCCAATATAATCATATAGCTATTTTATCACAATTATTATAAAAGTTCAAGTTTTATGTTACCTTTACCTTTTTTTGATTGTACCTCTGCAATTGCTCCATTTATAATAGTCATAGATGGACCCTTATGAGAAATATCTGCATCATATATAATAGGTATATTTAATTTATAAATCACACTATCTTTCAATGCTTCTTCTATTGTATAACCTAGATTTGTTCTTTCTATACCAAATCTTCCAAATATTATTCCCTTAGTATATTCAAAATAACCTAACTCATTAAATCTCCATAAATTTCTTATAACAGATTCATATGATAATTCACAATTATCAAAATACCATATTATTCCATCATTTTTATATTTTTCAACAAATTGTCTTCCTCCATCATATTTAGTTCCAGCAATTTCAACTATATTATCAAAACATCCTCCAATTATTCTACCTCTAAATTTTGTTTCTTCTCTATCTATAATTTTCCACTCTACTTTTTTTGTTAAATTATAACCTTCAAGTCCAGTTACTCTTTCCAAACCTTCTTCTTCATATAATTCAAAACTATTTTGTTCTATTATACTTCCAGTTATAATTTTTAAATTATTCTTAAAATCAAGTTCTAATTCTTTCATTCCATATGATTTAAAATTAGAAGCATAAATTGTTGCGATATCATATTTTGTAGTAACTACATACATAATCCCTGTTGAATCTGAAAAGCCTTGAATAAATTTAGGATTTTCTAATAATTTGCTAAAATCTATATAAGGTAAAATTTCAAGAAGGAATTCGCCACCTGCAGCACATATTATCATATCTATATCTTCAGATTCAAACATCTTATTTAACTCTTTCGCCCTTTCTTCTGCTGTAGCACTTCTAGCCATTTTAGAATTATATAAATTTTTAGATGGAATAATTTTATAATTCATTTCTTCAAATCGTTTTATTGCATTTTTGAATCTTAATATACTACTATTATCATATGCACCATCTGATGGAGCAGGTACTCCTATTGTTGAACCTGGTTTCAAAAAATTTGGATAAAACATATTTAATACTCCTTTAACAGTGGATTATTTCATATTTGACATTTGTAATATATACAAAATTAATTTTGTATATCATTATCATTCCACTTACTTATAAGTTCTTTTTTTTCTTCATCATTAGCATGATAATAATAATACATTATAGAAATAAAATCTTTACATTCTTGAGATATATCTTGATCTTTTAATTTTTTTGACATATCTAAATTTACAGTTTTCGTACAATCTTTAGAAAGTTTTTTAAAAGCATCAAAAACTTCTTTAGGAATTTTTTCTACAAATTCATTATCAAAATTTTCTAGTACAGTAATAATCTCTTTAGCTATATACTCATTATTTCTCATTAGCTCCTCCTATTTTATCTACTACTCTTTTAATTATCTCATTTGCTAATTGTTTTAAATTTATTATAGTATGTTTTACACTTGTTAATTTTGAAGACTCAGCCATTTCTTTAGCATCTTCTACATTAAATTCTTCCTCTACTTTAAATTCATTCTCTACTGGGATTTTTATATTATTTATAATTTTTTCAGACATTATTGCTTTCCTAGAAGGTTCTAACTGTTTAATAGCATCAAATTCTACGGTATCCTCAATATTAAAATCTTTATCAATATCTAGAGGCACACTTAAAATAAATTTTCTTATTTCATCAGGAATATTTTCTCTTTTTTCTATATAACTTCCCATAACTGATTTTGTATCATCATTAAAAATTTGATTTTCTTTATTATTCAAACTTTCACATATTTTTTTATTTTGTATACATGGAATATGATAACTAATTAAAGGATTTTGTTTATTTTCTCTTTCATCAATAACTACAGATAAACCACTACCTCTACCATTTACTAATAATAATGTTATACCATCTAAAGAAAGCATTTCCAAATCTTTTCCATAATCAATTGGCGTATATGATTTTTTTAAATCTCTATCATATTCTAAAGCAGAATAAATGCTCATTCCTAGATTGGAATTATCACTATAGCATATTGTTCTTCTATATATTTTATCAATATCTATACAAGTTGAAGAGCCTCTTTTATTACCAGGAATATCATTCCATAATTCACTACTATGGGAAACATATGATTCTAAAATATATATTAAATCATTTACTGAGTTTGACTTTTCAATGCATTCTTTAGAACTATTTAAATTTTGACCATTTGAAAATCCAAATAACTTTTCATTAACATCTGATTTTACTTCATCACTAACATTAACTAAAAATTTTTCGTAAGCTTGTTCTTGATTATCATGCTTATCACCTAAATAATTATCTTTAATCACATTAAATCTGTCTTGAACACATTTTTTTAAATCATCATCCAAAAAATTTAATTTCATTATTTTTTCAAAAGATTTTTCAATATTGGAAAAAATTTCTTTACCATCTTTTTGAAAATCAATTTTTGTTTTACTTGAATTAATAAAATCTTCAATCTCTTTGTTAGTATTAAAAAAAGTCTGAAATTCAACCATTTCTTTGTTCATATTACTCTCCTAATTTTTATTTTCTCATAAATTTGTAATATAAAATAATTATATTATTTTTATATATTCACGTCAATTATATTTCGTTTACAAAAATATTTCATAAATATTTCTAATTTTCTAAAATTTAAAACCTATTTTTTAAATCATCTGTAAACAATTTTAAATCATTAATCTTTTCTGGCATTTTATCCATTATTTCTTTTGCCATTCTATATGATAAATCATATTCTTCTTTGGAAATATCATTTTTTTTGTATGCTTCCAATAATTCATCTTCATCTAATAAATGTACTCTTCCATCTGGAACAATTACAACATCTAAATATAAATCATCTTCATATGGAATACCATCTTCTATTCCATTTTGCTTACATATATCAATATACCATTCTTTTATATTACTCTTTTCATCATACATTGCTGTTATACAATAATTTTCACTTTCTGGATATATCTGTAACCACTCATAATTTTTATCCTGTATACATCTATTCTCTTCATCAACAAACCATTTTTGTTCTACATTTATAATTTTTAATAAACTAGCATAACCTTGGATTTTATAGTCTTCTATTTTAATAGTTTTTATTTTTTTTTCTAGAATATTTTTATTACTTCTAGCATCAGCAAATCTTCTTTTCATACATTTTATCTCCTTATATAAATATCTAATTCTATTATATTTAATTTGAAATAATTATTCTCTACTTCGACTTTTACTGTATTTTTTCTATCATTTTTAATTTTTCTAGTTTATCTTTTTGTTCATATGTTTTGTATACTTTCATAAATCCATCTAAAGACATGTTAGAGCTAGTTAATTGCTTATATATTTCATTATAAACTGGTACACTCATCAATTCTTCTCTTAAATCATTATACATAAAATGTATGGATTCTGGTGTATATTCTTCCCATAAATCCTTTTTATCCATGAGTAGTAATCCTCTTACTTTGGTTGCAGAAACTGAATTAGGATTTCTAGGTATTATTAACTCAGCTGTATTAGCAATATCTTCTAAGTCGAACCATTTTCCTCTTAATTCGTCATTACCATATACCATCAAATCAGCGAATTTATTACAATAACGTTCAACCTGACTCTTTACATATTTTCCCCATTTGGCTGTTACATCAAACTCATTTGTTAAATCATTTATCCCTCTTACCATAATAGATTCTTCTGATTTTACATTAAAAACTTCTTTTATAGCTTTTATTCTAGTTTCTATTGTAAAAGGATTTCTGAGTGTTTTTGATTCTTGAGCAGAACCTACTAAAATCAATGTTTTTTCACATAGTTTTATTGAAGATTCTATAAGCAATACATGTGCATTATGAATATGTCCAAAACGCCCACATACTACACCTAAATTAAAATTTTTCTCAGTATCCATATCATTTTTCTCCTAATTTATACGACTTCATTTATTTTATTCGATTTATAATTTATATTATATCAATATTATAGACAAATTGTAAACACCTATAAACTAATTGTCGGTGTACATCTTTTACATACCTAATCTGCATTGAAAAATGATTTTTTCAATTGCAATTAAAGTATAATTAGTGTAAAATGAAAAAAGTGAAATAAAAACATTTTCATGTTTTGTATTTAGTAGATAATATCAAATTTTGATTTTATATAAGTAATCGTATCAGGAGGGTATATGAAAATATTTAATATTCATTTTTTAATATTATTGATAATTGCTTTTAGTGTTTGTATTTCTGATATATTTATCTATTTTTTTCATTTAAATTTTATTTTCATTAATCTAATCAGTATTCTATTGGTTAGTTTATTGGTTTTAATTTTAAAAAAGAAAAATTACATAAATATACAATCAGATTTTTCAAAATATGATTTATTATTCATTTTTGGTTTTCTAATATATATTATAATTTCAATTGTGTTTCCAGATTTATCTTGGGATACGAGAAGTTATCATATTTATTTACAAGAAAATGTATTTACAGATAAAATAAATATGGATTTTTTCGCTGGAAGAAATTTAAATTCATTTTTATTTGCATTAGGAGATAGAATCAATTATTTGTTTCGTTTTTTATTAGGTTATAGATTAGGAACTATTATTACTTATTATTTGATTTTAGTTTTATACTATCAAGTCAAGAGATGGATATCAAATATGAGTGGATGTAAAAATCCATTATTTCTATCTTTATTTAGTATATTGCCTTGTGGTATGTCTGTTATTTTTTCTTTTTCAGGAACATATTATATTGATAATTTCGGAGCAGTTTTTTTACTAGAAGCATTTTATATTTTATTTTGTGAACAGGATTTATTAAAAGATAAAATAAAACTTTATGTATTAGCTATTATTATTGGTATAGCTATTTCAATTAAAATAACTAATGTCATTTTTTTAATTCCAATTGGATTATATTATTTAATAAAAAACAGAAAAGAATTTAAATTTTTAAAACCATATGATTATATTTTTGGAATTTTTTTAGTAATTTTACCATGGATAATATATGCTTTAAGCAACTATCAACAAACAGGAAATCCTGTTTTTCCTTATTACAATCAGATTTTTCAATCTGAATATTTTGCTAAAACTGAATGGAAAGATACAAATTTTGGCCCTAAAAATATTGTTCAATTAATAATATGGCCTTTATATATCGTAGTAAATCCATTAAGTGCATTTGATACAAAATTTGTTGATATAATGTGGGGATTAGGTTTTATTATTTGTATATTAAATTTATTTTTTTATAAAATCCATAAAAAGAACAAAAATATAAGAATTTTTCATTTATCAATTATATTACTTATCATGTACTATTTATGGGGAAGCATGTTAGTGGGATATGTAAGATATGCTAGTGTTTTGTTAGTATTAAGTTTAATTGTTTGTATTTCTTTTATTTATTTACAATATGATAAAAAAAGAATTATGTCAATTGCACTTACCGTTTTAATCATATTAGCAAGTATACCATCTTTTGGATATGATTTTTTAATTATAATAAAAGATTATCATAGTTTTAATGAATGGATAAGCGAATATAATTCAAATCTAAAATTTATTTTCAAAGATAGAAATATAAAAAAGATTGATTTTGATGGAATATTAGGCGCAATTGGAGATGACAGTTTAATTCCTTGTTTACTTAGAAATAATAATCCAATCTATAATTTGGAAGAATGGATTACTATTACCAATCCAAAAACAGAAAACTTATATCATCAAAAAATTTTTGATAAAGAAATATATGTATTAGTTGATAAACAAACTTTTGAACGAAAAAAAGATTATTTAAATAGAAATCAATTTGAAATTTTAGAACAAGAGGAACTTACAGATAATTTTAATTTGTTTAGTCCAAGTGATACTTTATACAAATTAAAAGTAATGAAAAAAACGAATAATTAAATCTTAATGTGCACATTAGTGACGCAAACGATGTGCACATCTTTTACGTCCCTATTACTTTTCTTCTATAAAAAAATTTTAATCTCATTATTTAACTCACACATAATTAAATATTATAAAATTTCTGACCAAAATTTAGAATCGCTATACTTTAATCCTTGTTCACTCACTTTTAGCCAATATTCATCTTCTTCTGAGTATTCTCCACTTTGTTTTAATGAACTTATTTGTAATATTCCAATTGCATTTCCAATATCATAAAATAAAGGTATTATTTCTTTTTCATAATCCGATAATTTATTATATCTTTCATATTCACTTATAATCAATTTAAAATTATTTATTGTATTTTCCCTACTATTTGGATCTAAGCATAAATTATCTCCAGTTACTACTAAATCTATTATTTTAGGCAAATAATTTGAAACCGCAAAGTCAATTATCCATAATTTATTGTTGTTGTCTTTTATAACATTTGAACTTATTATATCTCCATGAACAAAACTGTGTGGTAATTTTCTTAAATCTACTTTCTTTAATTTATAAGATAATTCTTTAAATTTTTCATAATATTGTTGGTCTAAATATTTTCCTTTAGATTCAAATTCTTTTATAAAATTAGTAATAGTCCAAGTATCATAAATGAAACCTGATTTTAATTCTGCTCTATGTATGTTTGCCATCTGTCTTATGATTTCTTTAATTTCTGCTTCATTAGGCGTTTCTTCTAAATCTAGAAAACTTTTTCCATTGATATATTCAAATATAACAAATTCTAAATCTTTGTCTTCTATTTTAATACTATCAAAACATATTGTTTTAGGTGTGTTAATATCAATTTTATTTGATAGCTTTATTCTATCTATATAATTACTACAATTTTGACTAGTCCTACCTTTATGTAATATCTTTACAAAATATTTTTGTTTTTCAGTTTCTAATATAAAATTAAAATCTTCATAGCCCACTTCCACAATTTGACTTGATACATAATCTTCTATTCCACATTTTAAGCAAATCATTCTTGCTATTTCATTTAAACTAGAATTAACATCTATTCTTTCAAAAAAGTTTTCCATTATTACTCCTAAATCTCAATATAATTTATATCAACTAATTTATTATCATCAAATTCTAATTTCATTATTGATGGTGCTTTCATTATTCCATCTTTAATTATAGTTTTATCTTTAAAAGAAATTGTCAATCCCTTTCTTAGTTCTATATTTTCTAACTTGCAATATCTTAATAGATAAAATAATATACATGTATTATGAGCAACTATTGCAATTCTTTTGTTTGTATTATTGCAAATTATTTCATTTTACTCTTCTAACATATTAACATCCTTTCACTTTTAATTATTTTTTTATAAATTATATTAAAATTTCTTCCATGTCATTTGGAATAAGAATATTATTATTAAAATATTTTTTACCTTCTTCAAGATACAATTCTTTTCTGTTTTCAATATGTGTTTCTTCTGTATGATATAAAATTAAATTCTTTATATTTAAATCATTCATTTTCTCACAAGCAGATTTTACTGTTGAATGGTGTTTTTCATAAGGCTTAAATATATTCTCCTCAACATCTAAGCAAAATGCTTCGTGCATTATATAATCTGAATTCCTTATTCTATCATATAATTCAGGATTGCAATTTTCATCTCCTAAAAAGCATAATCTCTTATTATTTATATTTACATCAAATCCTAATAAATCATTTTTCTTTGCTTTCATATCAATAGCAGTAAATTTTAAGTTAATAACTTCAAATTTATCTCCATCTTTTAATATATGAAGTTGTATATTTTCGTTTAATATATTAACATCTTCTATTGGAAATAAATAAGAATATATTGTTGGTATTGCTTTTGAAACTTCTTCATTACAATAAATATTTAATTTTCCAGCATAATTACCTTTTGCAAATATTTTACTCATTCTTTTTAACATCCACATCAAACCTAATATATGGTCTGTATGACAATGTGAAATGAATATATTATGAACATCTTTTAATTCAATATTACACATTTTTAATCGTCTTACTATCTCGGCACTTCCTCCAGTATCGACTAATAAAAAATCATTATTGTTATTTATTAAAAAACAAGTGTTAAATAAATCAAAAGTAAATCCATGACCTGTTCCAAGCATTTTTATACTAGCCATAAAAAACACTCCTATTCTTTTTATTTTTTATTTTAAAAATAGAATAAATATTAGCAATTATATTCATAAAATCAAAAACTGCTGATGAATATGATTTTATGTATATATCATAAACAAACCACATTATCATTGTGAATATTATCAAAATTTTAAACTTTATTACATTTTCTATATTCATTAACCATAAATACACAATCGTACTTATTAAAGGAAGTATTCCTATAATTCCTTTATTATTAAATGATATTGATAAAGTTAATGCTAATATGGTAATTATTATTTTTTCTTTTATTCCTAATTTATCTTTATAGCATAAAATATTTCTAACACAACTTAAAGCATTTATTATAGCTCCTACTATACCTCCAAGAATTATATTACTTATAACTGATAATCCAATTTGAACTGTTTGAACATATAAAATCTTTTTCTTCTGTTTAATTACTCCTGAATAAACCATTAATAATGATGCTATTAAAGCTACTATATTTCCTATTATAATTTGTATCATTTTCTCACCTTATTTAAGACAAAAACTCCGTCCCCTTGTCTAAACATTTTTTACCTATTTATATTAACAAAACTATTATTTATTTTCAATAGTAAAAAACAAAAATGATTTTTTTGCAAATTTATTGTTCATATTTTATTTTTCTTTTATATATCTATAAATTTCACCCCAATTATTTACTTCTTTTATATAATCATTTTCCTCCAATTTAGTTAAATTAGTATCTCTAAAATATAATGTTTTTATTTTATTATCTGCTAATTTTTTTACAATTTTCCAGTCATCATCAATCATAATATCTACTTTTTCGCTTTTACAAATTTCTAATTTATCTTCCACTTTCCAGTAATATTTATTAAATTTAATATTGTTTTCTTCTAATAACCTTATTGCATCATACTTCATTGCTTCTACAAAACCGCCTCTTGCTGTAATAACAACAAATTCGTGTCCTTGACTTTTTAATAAATTATATACACCTATAAAACCTGACATTAAATTACTTTCTTTTGATATTTTTAAAAAATATTTCTCAATAAATTCTTGTTCTTGCTCATTTGTCCAATTATATCGAGCTTGAAATTTTGGCTCTTCTCTATTTACTAAATTATTTCCTTTTAAAATATCTATATCAAATATTTCTTCATAAGTCCTAAATGTTGTTTCACTATCTATTACTACTCCATCTAAATCTATTCCTATTTTCATTGTTATCTCCTATTCAATTATTATATATTATTTATATCATAAATTAACAATTTTTAATAGTCTTTTGTCTATCTTAATATTTCACTATCAAAAAATTTTTCTTGAAATTCTATTAATTTATTATTTGTTCATTGTACTTTTTACTATATTCTATTATCTCCATATATATCAACCTTTTAAATAGTTTTTTAATCATAAACACCAGACCGAGAGAAACTTGTTTATAATTGTTTCTCAAGCTCTATTTCATCTCTTAACGGTATGCCATTATCTCCAAGAGCTGGTACATTAGGTTTAATCTTTCTTACTTCTTCCATTGCATTTATATATAATTTTGTTAAGCAATATCCTCTTTTTTGATAAAATTGTAATGCTCTCATATTATCATTTGTAGTGATTAATCTCATTTTTTGGGAATTATTATTTTTCGCAATTTTTTCAACTTCTTTTAAAAGAACTGATCCTATTCCCATATTTTCTCTTTTACTATCTAATGAAACAATCTCACATATATCGTCGAAAAAAGTATATGTAACTAATCCTATAATTGTATTTTCTTCTCGCAACAGAAAACCATCTAATTTAGTTCCATCTATTATTTCTCCTCTTATACTCATATCTGTTGAAAACCAGTTATCAATAAAGAATTGATTTACTAATTCTCTTGTTTCATTTGATATTCTTTCTATATTTTCTATCATATATTATTCCTCCAATTTTTTGTAGAATATTATCTCTAATGGTTCTCCTAGTAAAGTTAATGAGCCACTATCTATATAGTTATGTTTTCTATAAAAGAATTGAGCTTGTATTATAGCATATCTAATCATACTCTATCACTCAATTACATATTTGCTTCATTTTGATTTGCTAGTTGATCTATTGTAACTCCTGATTCTTCATTCCAATTTATTTCAATAGAATTAATTTTTTCATTTTGGAATTTATTTAGTTTTTCATAATCTGCTTTTTCCATTTCAAAATCTAGTGCTTCTATATTTTCCTTTATTCTATCTTTGTTTGTTGATTTTATTAATGGCATAATTTCTTTTTCTTTTACAAGCCAATTTATCATTATCTGATTTTGTGTTTTATTGTATTTCTTTGATAATTCCATAAGAATAGAATAATTTTTTTGTGAAATTTTATTTCTTCTTAATGGTTGATAAGCTGTAAACAAAATATCATTTTCTTTGCAATACTCAATTAGACCTTCATTTTCGTAATACTTACAATCTAAATTATAAACACCTTCAAAGAAATCTATTTTACAAATTTGATTTATTTCTTTTAATTGCTCTAAATTAACATTACTTACACCGATATATTTTACTTTTCCTAATTTCACTAACCTAAAAATTTCTTTATATATTTCTAACATTGAGATTTTACATACTGCAAAAGTATGTATTTGAAAACAATCTATATAATCAATATCAAGAGTTTCTAAATAATTATTTAGTTGTTTTTCGACATCTTCTATTTTTTCAACATATCGTTCTAAATTCACACAAATAAACAATTTTTCTCTACCTATTAATTTTATATAATCTTTCATTTTTTCAACTACTTTTCCATTGTTATATAACATTGAAAGTGGCAAATAATTTTGTCCCAATTCAAAAGAATATTTTAGTGCTTCTATATCTTTTTCAAAATTATCTGGATCAACTTTCCAAGTTCCAATTCCAATTTTAAATATATCATTCTTGTCCATATCTATTCTCCTCTTTGTTCTTTCTCTAATTTCTTTCTATTACAATATCTGCAACTGTCAAATTAGATTCACTCAATATATTAATTAATTTTTTTATCTTAGCAATATTTTTTTATTATTTCTGTCATTTTATCGAATTGACTAACATTATATTTTATTTCTTTTAACGATTGTATTACTTCATTTTCTGCAAGTTCAATTTCTTCTTTATCATAATTATTTTCAATACACAAAGATCTTTTTAAATTATAGTCTATCCAAGCAAGTCCACCATAAAGATCAGCATTAATTAGTATATCAATATTTTTATCAATACTTCCTTTATAAAATTCTAGTACTTGTCTAATCACATCTTGAGATTTTGAAAATAAAGCACCTAAAACTTAGGTACTTTACACACTATTTATAGTATATTTTTATTTCTTATATAGCTTTCATTAAATTCATTTTCTAAAATATCCATAGATATGGTATCATAATATTTACCATTAATAAATTTATTTTCTCGAATTCTTCCTGTTTCTTTAAAACCACATTTTTTATAACACTTTAATGCTCTTTCATTAAAACTCATTAAATCCAATTTAATATTATGTAAATTCATATAATTAAAACCATAATCTAATAATAATCTTATAGCTTCTGTTCCATATCCTTTACTTAAATACTCTTTATCTCCAATAAAAATTCCTAATGTTGCTGTTCTATTCATATAATCAATTCTTTCTAATCCCACACTTCCAATTAACTTATCCTCATTTATAGTTATAATTGAAAAAGTAGCTTCTGGATTTGCATTTTCTAGCAAATATTTTCTTTCTCCTTCTAATGACATAAGTTGCCCACTTCTTCCAGTATAATCTGTAACTTCAAAGTCATTCATCCACTCTGTAAATTTTTCTACATCTTCTATATTTCTTGGAGATAAATATATTCTATCTCCTAATAATTTTTTAAAATATTTCATTTTATTCATCTCCAATCATAATTTTTAAATATTCATTTGTAAATTCTTGTAATTCATCTTTTTTTCCTTTTAACATATCTATTAATTTCTCTGCTTCTTTATATGCGTTTTCATATTCTAAAGTTGATATTTCCATCCTGTCAAGTGCTTCTTTTAGTTCATCTTCATCTAATAGTATTATTTCTCCAGTAGATGTAACAACTACATCTAAATACAAATCGTCTTCATATGGTATTCCTTGTTCCTTCCCTATTTTTCTTGCTATATCAAAATACCATTCAATAATTTCATTTTTCTCATTATACATAGCAGTTAATCTGTATTTTTTACTATAATCATAGAATTCAAGCCACTTATAATCATTATCAGCCATACATAAATTAATATTTTCAACCATATATGGCTGATACATTTTACTAAATTCTATTAATGCTATATCTCCTTTAAATTTTGAATTATTAAATGTCTTTATTTTTAGATTGCCTTCTTTAACAATTTCCATATCATTAGGATTAGTAACAAATCTTTTCTTTAAACTAATCCAATATCTCTGTACAAGTTCATTTCCAACATATACTTCATTTTCAAGAATACCACCATTATTTTGAATGGATTTTGCAGATCCTATATTATTTTTATCGCAATCCATTAAAACATTATTTATTCCTAATTCTTTGCATTTTTCTAATGCTAATCTTATTTGCTCTGTTGCATATCCTTTTCTTCTTTCAGATGGTCTAACACTATCACCTATATGTCCTCCATAATTTAATAATTTTTCATTTAAATAATGTCTTATTTGCAAATTTCCTACTATTTTTTTATCTGATTTCCTTATAGTTAAATATACCGTTGATGGTATTCTATCTTTATCAATTGTTTCAGTAGATAAATCGTTTTGAACCTTTTCTAGCCATTTATCAAAATCTTTAATTCTATCAAGTCCACCATCTCCTGCAATTTCATTTTCTCCATTATCTATAAATTCTTGCAAATATTCTTCTACTTGTTTTTTATATTCTTTTGTTGGAAATACTAATTCTAATTGGTCCATTGTTTTCAATTTAACAATCCTCCTTGATATGTTATTGAATCTTGAACTTTTATAAAATAATTTCTCGCTTAGCCACTTTTTTAGCAAAATATCTGTCATGTGAAACAAATAATACAGTTCCGGTATATTCTTCTAATGTATCTTCTAATATCTCTCTTGTAGAAATATCTAAATGATTAGTTGGTTCATCTAATATTAAAAAATTTTTTTCTTGGAGTACTAATTTTGCAAGTATTAGTCTTACTCTTTCTCCTCCAGATAATTCCTTTAATCGTTTAAATACATTATTCCCCCAAAACATATATTTTGCTAGATAGTTTCTTGCCTTTGTTTCGCTATCAGTATAATCACATAAAAAATATTCTAATACAGTATTGTTTTCGTTTATAAATTTTATTTCTTGAGGTATATATCCAATTTTTACAGAAGAACCTAATTTTATCTCTCCAATGTAATTATTATCTTCTCCTAAAATGATTTTCAACAATGTTGATTTACCAGATCCATTATTTCCCTTTAACTGAACCTTTTCTCCATAATAAATCTCCATATTAAAATCATTAAAAATTTTCTTTGTTCCATAACTTTTGTTTAAGTTTTTTATTGTTAATACATCTTTACCAGAACGATACGATGTGTTAAAATTTATTGAAAGTTTTCTTTTTTCTATATTAATTTTATCTACTAATTCTAATTTTTCCAATCTTTTTTCTATTGATTTTGCCCTTTTATAGAACATTTCATTTCCAGCAAGATTTCCAAAAGTTCTAAGTTTTTTTATTGATTCTTTCATTTTCTCTATTTGTTTTTGCTGACTTTTATATACCTCATACTCTGCTAAAGTTCTTCTTTCATCTTCTTTTAAAAAATACGAATAATTTCCAAAATATATTTTTGTTTTCCCATTTTCCAACAATATTGTTTTTGTAGCTACTTTGTCTAAAAAGTATCTGTCATGTGAAATTAAAAGAATTGTTCCTTTATAGTCAATCAAAAAGTTTTCAAGCCATTCTAACGTTTCAATATCCAAATGATTTGTTGGTTCATCCAAAAGCAATATGTTTGGATTTTTAAGTAATATATATGCTAAATTTACTATTGTCTTTTCTCCACCACTTAAATTATTATATTCCTTGTTTAAAAAATCCTTATTAAATTTAAATCCTGAACATATCTTTTTAAATTTTTCTTCTAGTTCATAACCACCGCATTACAATATATTTTTCTTGCAAATTTCCATATTTCATTAATATTTGTTCAATATTTGTTGTGTCATTAGTCATTAAACTTTCAAATTGTTTAAGTTTTTTTTCAATATCCACATATTGTTTAAAACTACGTTTTAAATAATCTTCTACAGATATATTTTCTTTCTCTTTATTGTATATTTGTTTTAAAAAACCAATAGTTGCTTCTTTTTTTATATTAACATTTCCTGAATCTTCCTTTTCATCCCCATTTATAATTTTTAAAATTGTTGATTTACCAGAACCGTTTTCTCCAATTAAAGAAACTCGTTCTCCTGTTTTTACTTCAAAACTCACACCATCTAAAACATTTTTTAGTCCATAATTTTTCTTTATATTATTTATTTCAATTTCTATCATTTTTATATCTCCTTATCTTATTTTTTAAGTATAACGAGATATATTTGCTATATTATTTTTCTACTATTACAACTATATAGCAATTATCTCGTTGTAATAGTTTCACAGCCGAAACCTCTATATTTTGTTTCTGAATACAATTTTTCTTTTCTATTCATTGTTTTACCTCCTTACAAATTTATTGATTTTTTCATACACATACATTATTTTTTCTAACATTTATCTTTTTAGGAAATCTTCTCTTTCTATATAATTTAAGGTCATAAAAATGCTTGTACCACATACGTATATATCTTGTGAAATACTTTTTAAATCGTTTATACTGAAAATCAATTCTACAATATTACTTTCTTTTAACTTTTTATCTTCATTATAATGTTTTTTGAATTGTATTGTTTTATGTTCTAATTTTTCAATTATTTTTCCATCAATTTTATTATCCGCATTTTATCATAACTATTGTAATTTTACAAGTTAAATAAAAATCTGCTCTTTCTTTAGACAAAAACTCCCGCCATTTGTCTACATAGAAAAATCCTCGGAACAATAATAGTCCCGAGGAAAAAATCATTTACTTAAAAAAAATACTAAATCTTGAGATTACCATCTGAATATGTGTAAAGAGAATCTGCACAAACTGATCGGCAACTCTGTTGCTTACTGGCCAACCGCTTACATCAAAATTCTTTGTGGAAATAATTTCTTCTGCGAAATCTGAAATTTTTAAGAATCTAACAGTATTTTCAGCCAGTTCTTTTGAATATGCCTCGTAAAATGCAGGTTTTACCACATTCTCAATCCACTGGCGATTTGCTAGAATACCAGATTTTTCGTAATATACCTTTGCCAGTCTTACGAAAACCTGTGTATCAAGCTGGTTAAGAAGACCTTCGCCTTGCCAGCGCATTTCTCCTTTACCTCTAAGATCATTTCCAGAAAGCGTTTTTCCATCAAATGCGAATTGATTATCGTACTTTTTTCTAGTATCAATTAAAATACGGATATAATCATCATAAGATGAATCCTGTACTAAATGTAAAAACATCAGTACATTTTGAAGAGATACTTCTGAATTAAATCTCCAAAACGATTCTGAATCTGTTGCCTCGTCGATCACTGCATTTCCTGGTTTACCAGAATTTACTTTAAAAGAAGCATTTAGCAATTCTTTCGACCACACCTTCACTGCCTCTGTTGGATATCTAATCCCAGATACCTCGTTAGTGTTAGGATTTACTGTGAAATGAGTGTAAACTCTTTCTCCTGTCCAACACCGAACGGCATCAGGAATTGCAACAATTGTTGCATCCTCTTTTGAAATCCGTGGAAGCATGATAATAACAGAAAGAAAATGATTTAAATTAGTCATATATAAGCCCTCCTTAAAAGCTTTGACACTACATACTCTCTAAAATCTTTTGAAAGTATGTTAATAAATTTTTACCTGCATTTTTATTATACTATAAATAATTAACCACGTCAACAATTATGTAAACTTCGTACATTCCTATACCTCATTTTCTTTAGAAAATTTCAGCTGTTATGAATTACTTTAATTTTCGGAAATAAATCATATATATTATATCCTAATAAGTTATCAAAATATTCCTTTAATTTTATAACTTTTTTTCATATATAAATGCTTTTTCACTTGATATATTTCCTAATTTACCATATTCTTGATTTTTTACAATAGTTTCATAAATTCTCTCACATCCACAAGTTTCATAAAATTTAAAATTACATGATTCGTCTGTTAATATTTGTAAATTTTTCATATTATCTTTTTTAGCATATTCAAATACTTTAAGCAATAGTTTTTTGCCAATTCCTTTACCTCTATAACTTTTATCAACCAGCAAAATAGAAACTTCTCCATCAAAATAATTTTCTAATTCCCTTGGAAGATAATCATAATTGTTTTCATATTCCTTTAATGCATTTAAATCTTTAATATCTTTACTTTTATATAATTTATTTTTTATAACTGCATAAAACTTCTTTTTCAATAAATGTTTCTTAGAATTATTTTTTGAATATCCACTAAATCCAACTAATTTTCTTCCATCACTATAGGTAACTATTTTTTCACTTTCTTCTAATATAGAAAAAAGATATATCCAAGCACAAATATTACCTGTCGCACCACATTCTTTTTTTCCTAAATTCCATTCATTTGTAAGAAGATTTACTGCTTGTTTCATTTCTAAATAATACATTATATTTCCCCTAACTTTTCAAATAAATCTTTATATATTTTATCAACATTCAAATAGTTAACTACAGTTATTTTATGATTATTTGTCATTAGTTCGTAAGATGTATCATCATTGATATTAGGGCAACTAATTTCTTTAGTTTCAAACCATTCTTTATTAATCATATAAGCTATAACACTAATATCCCAAATAACTCTTCTTTCTTTAATACCATGTACACCATCATCATAAAATCTTTGACATAAATAATCGCATAATTCACTTTTTCCTTTTAAAAAATGTTCTAATTCATATATTGAAGTTCTTAAATTAGATGCTACATTTTTGCAAGGTATAATTGTTAATTTTACCTTTGATTCAAAAACTGTTTTTACAGCTTGTACATCTTGTCTAAAATTAAACTCTTTATTATCTTTGCTTAAAATACTATGTCCTCCAAGCCAAACAACTTCAATTTTATCTATTATTTTAGGTTCTTTCTTTATAGCTAAAGCTACATTTGTTATTGCTCCTATTGCTAAAATATAGGTTTTATCATTTTTATTTGCAATTTCAATAATTTTATTTACTGCATCATTTTCTTCATAATAGTTATTTTCTACATAATCTGTTGATCCCTTAAATACTTTTTTACTCCAATCAAATTTTAACCAATTACATATTTTGATGATTTCATTATAACTTTTGTCTGTTCCTTCTTCTATTGATATATTATTATCGTGATGATATGGTGCTACAGTAATTGCCTCAATATTAAATTTATCTTGTGATTTTAATAAATAAGATAATGCAAATTGGTCATCGCATTCATTGTAAATATCTGTATCTAAAATAACATTTATCTTTTTGTTATATTCTTTTTGATTTAATTTTGATATTTTTTCATATATTTCTTTCCACTTTGAAACTCTATTTAATGTTTTTTCTTTTTGATTATACCTTGTATTCATTGTATAAACTTTAATACCATTATTTATTAAATCTAAACTTATTCTAGTACTATCTTCAATCATTAAATCAATATTATTTTCTAAACATACTTCTGTTTTTGCATGTTCATCATAAGCATTTGTAAATAGTAATTTATCATAAACAATATTATAGTTTTTTAGCCATTCTCTAGTTAATTCATAAGGATTTGTATATTCTCCATTATCCCTTCCAGTTATAATATATATTTCATGTCCAGCTTCTCTTAATTTTTTAATATAGTATGGTGAATCTTCTATTGGTTTTAACTTTTGAGCAAAACTTTGAATATTTGAACTATAAAAACTATTTTCTTCTTCATCTGTCCAATCAAACATTCCATTTCGTAAATATTCTGGATTTTCATTTATAATTCCTGTATTTCTTAATTCTTTATCATGTTTTAAATATTCATTTAATAATGTATCATCAAAATTAGATATGCAATTATCTATATCAATTCCTATTCTCATTCTATATTTCCTCTTCTTTATCTTTTTTACATAGTTTTCTGAATTTAATTATTCCTTAGTATCTCTAATTGAAAATATCTCTTATAATATAAATGCTATAATTCATACTACTTTAGTTAGATTTTAGTCAGATCAGAATACCTTCTATTTATAATATAGTTAAACTCTTATATTTTTACTTCAAATTCTATTAATAATTTTTTGATATCTTCAACTTGATTTGGTATAATTCTTCTACCTTTTATACCAATTCTATTAGCAGTTTGATAATTCCTACCAGAATTATCATCATCTATAAATAAGCATTCTTCTGCTATCAACTTGTATCTTTCTAAAAGTAATTTATATACATTCTCATCTGGTTTTTTTATATGCTCATGTGCAGAAATAACAATTCCTGTACATAAAGAAAAAAATTCGTCGTTTTTAAAATATTCATATGTTAAATTAGCCATATTTGATAAAACATATAAATTATATCCTCTTTCTTTTAATCTCTTTGCCAATTCTACAATATCTCTATTTATTGGTTGTTTTTTATACCATTCGCGTAAAAAATTTTGCGTTAATTTTTCATATTTAAATCCATTTCTTTTATTTATTATTTCTATTGCCTCATCATTAGTAATATTCCCTAAATCCATCAATGTCCATTCTGGACTATTAAATATTTCATTGTATATGTATTTTATTTCTTCTTCTTTTTCAGTAAAATTATTAATAATTTTCTTTTGATTATAATTTATAATTACATTTCCTAAATCAAAAATTATATTTTTTATCATTTTCTATCCCTTTCATAACTTATAATATTTCTTTTAATTTTAATTCAATATTATTAATATTTTATTAGTTTTTCTCCTATTTTTAATATTTCAATAAGTCTACCATAAAAGATATTATCTTGCAATATATCTACTATTTATAATATTTGTATCAATTTAAAAATTATATATTTTATTATCTTTCTTCATTTAAACATATATATTTCTCTTCTTGTTTTATTTTTCATCTTAACTTCTCATTAATGAATTATAATGAAAGCAACTTAATTCGCTAGATATAGTTTGGCAAATTTAAAGCATCTCCTTTTTTAATTTTCCACATCCTATTTTTATACTTTTATTTTCAATTAATTGTTTCTTTAATAACTTTTGCAAAGATGTATCTTCTGATAAATTAGTGTAATTATCACATTCCTGTATATTGAAAACAAAATTTAATATATCTTTTTTTGCATCTGTTCCATCTTGTACTTCAAATAAATTATAAAACTTACAAATATTAGAATTAGAATCAATCATTTCATTTATTTGATTACTTAATAACCAAGAATCACAAAAATATTCTGGATTTTTCAAATCAAAGTATTTTTTAATTTCCTGTTTAGACTTTTTAATGGATTTTAATACTTCTTCTATTTCTAGTTTATCTCCAGAAGGTATGTGTATCTTTACATAATTTTCATTTTTTTCATATTGTAATCTTCCAACTTCTATTAACTTTGTATTGATAAAATATCCAGCCCAAATCATTTGTGAAATTCTAATATTTTCTAATTTCCTAACATAGATATCTGCAGTTAATGCTTCTGTAACTCTTTTTTTGTATAATTTTTTTTCTGTATTATTATAATTTTTATTTTCCATATTTCTTTCATGTAATTTATATCCTAATAATACTAAAACATTTGTTATAAAAGAATTGTAATGTTCCCCAAAAAGTTCTTTCATATTTTGCCTTTTCCAAAGAGTGTCTATTTTACCAGTATATAGGATATTATAAATCTCTTTTGCTCTAATATTAAAATCTTGTATTGTATTTATATCTTCTGTGCATTTATAACATTTATTTTTATAATCTATATCATTTATTTGATAATACTTCAAAGCATTATCAATATCTGCTAATTCTATCTTCATACTACATTCCTTACTATTTATTTTTCACATCTTATCATAAAAGAACTAAAAAAGAAAGCCTTTTGACAAAGACTTCCAATTTAGATCTATTTCACCAAATATTTCGCATAATTAATTTTTGTGAATCCATATTTTCCCATTCTTTTTCATTTTTTTATCAATTATAGCATAATAAGATAAATAAACTAGTCTACTTAACAAAATATACTTATTCTTAAATCCTCTTAGTCGAAAAAATAATGTGCTTTTAAAATCAAGTCAAGGTTGTGCATAGCACATTCATTTTAACCTTGACTTTATTTTATAAAGCTCATTAACATTAAAGTTATGGATTTAAATATAACTCTCTGGTTGCTACTTTATCTATAATATTTAAATATTCTATATATGGCTTATTATCAATATATTTCCATATTTTTATAAAAATTGGATTAATTTCAATAACTACTTCATCTTCTAAGATAGAATATTCATTATATGAATTCTCATGTATTTGCTTAAATTTATTTATAAATCTTTTATTTTTCTCATCAAGTGGATGTTCCAAAATTTTTGCAGTTCCTTCTATTTGATAATTGTCCAAACATAATGCAACATTATTATTTTCTTCGATTTGCATACATTTATCAAATTTTATGTCTGTTTGAAAATATATCTTATTGTCTAATATTATATAACTAACTGTTCTTGCAGTTGGTTCATCATTTAAACATGTTGCTAGTACAATATGTTTTTTCTTATCCAAATTGTCAAAAGTTTCTTTTTCTAATTTGTTATAATCTATAAATTCTCGTTTATTCATTCAAATTCCTCTTTTCTTTACTTTTAATTTGTTTTAAAGCATTTTGAGTTAAATTTTTATAATTTGTTTTTTCAGCAACTTTTCTTCCAATCTTTCCTTCAATCTCTTTTCTAGCCCTTCCTGTAATTTTTCCCGCTTCTTGTACATCATCTTTTAATTCTTCTAATCCAAAACTATTATTAGTATTATGTATTTCATTAGCAGTTACTTCTGCTAAATTTGTAATAGCTAATTCCAAATTTTCCATACTATCTCTTAAATTTCTTTTGGTTTTATTTATTCCTTTTAATTCTTTATATTGAGCTGTATTAATATTAAATGTACTTTTATAAATTTCATCTGTTAATATTGCATAGTCTCTATCTTTAGCTCCTCTTTGCTTCCAGTTATCTGTAAGTTCCTTTCTGCTATCTATTGATTTTAGTCTTTGCGCAATCCAAGCATCTTCATAGCCTTTTCTTATATAAGTTTCTTTTGCTCTATTAATTGCAAGTTCTGGATTTACAATTTCATCTAATCTTTCACTACCTACTTGTGCTAACCATCTTTTAAAAGGCTCCGCTTTTGGAGATGGTATTGTTTGTATAATTCTTAATAATGTTTTGGTGTCAGCTACATCTGTTAATCTCATTTTTCCATCTTTTGCCATCATTTTCAACTGTCCGATTTTTTCGGACACTTCAATGAACCCTTCTAAAATAAGCTTTTGCTTTAAATCACTCCAATATTTTCTGGGTCTTTTATTGTTATCAATCAGCACCTCTACAACATCTATAACAGAAAAATACCAATCATCTTTGTACCATTCTCTTCTGATTTCTTTTTCTTCAAATAAAGCTAGTTTACTTTCTTGCATAATACCACTTCCTTAATTATTTTTCGATATTATATAACACTTTTTATTATTTGTCAAACATTTGTTCTTATATTTGTGAAAAATTAGCAGTCGCTATATTAACAACTGCTTTACTTTATCATATATCATATTTTTTTAATTTCTCTATATACTTTTCTATAGATTCGTCATTTATATCTTCTGGTTTTACACTACAATATTTAAAAATTTGCTTTTCTATACCTAAAGAACATTCTATTAAATGATTAGCCTTTTCTTCATTTGACCATACTGACAACGGTTTATTTTTATATCTTACTTTTGCATCTTCTAATCTTTCTTTTATTCCAACTACTCCATTAGGTGCAACTCTTTGATCACAATAAGCACATATCTTTCTCTCATAAGAATTTGATTTTAATGTTTCTTCATTTTTTCTTGATCTTTTTCCATCTAATATCCCTATTTCTTTTTCTGTTAAACCTTCTACCTTTCCAATATATAAATTTATTTCATGGTCATTCGTTCCATATTTTTCAAAATACTTTTTTCTAGTTTTTATAAAATTTTCATCATTTGAAAAATTTTCTGGTATTTTTACCATATTTCCCATATCATGTAACAGACATACTCTAATAATTGATTCTTTATCTATCTTTGGTCCATTCCAATTATCTATTATTAAATTACTACATGCCGCAACTCTTAACATATGCATTTGCAAATTTTCTGGCAAATAATATTTATTATATATTTTTATTATATTCATTAAATTTTCTCCTAACTCTATTACTATTATTAACTAATAGAATTCTATCATAAAATCTAAAAAAAAGAAAGTGCTTTTCCAAACACTTCCAATTAAGTTTTATCTCTAAACATTCATTTACTTTTTATTATTAATTCATACTGCTCTGCATACCATATCAACTTCTATCGTTACCTTAATTTTATGATTTTCTACTCGTTTAACCTTATTTTTACCTTTTCTCTCAAAACAAATAAAATCGTGAAATGCACTAAATTCAACTATTGTATCGAATCTTTCAAAGATAGCACCGAGCAGCACTCCACATGTTTTCATGTAAAAATCTTTTGAGATTTTTTATGATTAGTTAAGTAACTTTAAAGCCTTAAAATTCTAGTAAATTTTGATACTTTTTTAGTTAATTTTAGTAATAATAATGTTTTCAAATTTTAAGGATTTTTTGTAAATTATTTTTACTTTGGTTAGATTTTTGTTAGATGTTAAAAATAATTTTTCTAATATTTAAACCATATATACTTACAGTAAGAATAATTTCAAAACTATTTAAGTTTAAGCACTGCCACACACTCCACATGGCTCGTGAAAGGAAACATATCACATATAGCCAACTTTTTTAATTCATATTTGTTTTCTAACAAACACAAATCTCTAGCAAAAGTAGCTGGATTACAACTAATATATACTATTTTTTTTGCCTTTATTTTTAGCAAAGTTTCAATAGCTATTTTATCACATCCTTTTCTTGGAGGATCTATAAAAATGCAATCTGGTTTTATATTTCTTTCTTTTATGAATTCAGGAAGTTTATTTTCTACATCTCCTACAAAAAATTCTGCGTTTTCTATGTTATTTAATCTTGCATTTTGTTTTGCATCTTCTATTGCTTCAGGTATTGTTTCTATTCCATAAATTTTTTTCACACTATCAGATGCAAAAATTCCAATTGTACCAATTCCACAATATAAATCAAAAATTGTTTCATTGCCTTTTAAATCTGCATATTCAACAGCTTTTGAATATAATTTTTCTGTTTGTATAGGATTTACTTGATAAAAAGAAAGTGGTGATATTTTGAATTTTTTATCTCCTAAATAATCATAAATATATCCTGGTCCGAAAATATTTTTACATTTCAAACCTAATATTACATTAGTTTTTTTATTATTTAAATTTTTTACAATTGTTTTAATTTGAGAATACTTTTGTAAAATATAATCTACCATTTCTTTTTCTTTAGGAATATTAAAATCATTTACAACAATAGTTACCATAACTTCATTTGTTCTTCTTCCAATTCTAATAACAAAATGTCTTAATATTCCTTCACCACTTTGTTCATTATATGCTGGAATGTTATTTTCTTTTGCAAATGAAAATAAATCATTAGCAATATTTTGACAGAGCTTATCTTGGATTTTACAATTTTTAGTTGGAATTATTGTATGTGATCTTTCTGCAAAAACTCCCATTGTAATATTTCCATCTTTATCTAACCCTATAGGATATTGAAGTTTATTTCTGTAATAATATGGCTCCTCCATCTTTATTACTTCTTGAACCTTAATATCTTTGTGAATCATTTTTTTAATAGTAGTTTCAACCGCTAACTTCTTTATTTCTAAAGTTTTATCATAATCTATATGTCTTAAATTACAACCACCACACCTAGAATATGTTTCACAATCATGCTCTATTCTATAATCAGATTTTTCTGTAATATCCATTAACTTTGCATAACATAGCGAAGAATTAACCTTTAATATTTTTATTCTTACTTTTTCCCCTTTTATAGCACCTGGAACAAAAATTACTCTATCTTCGATTTTCGCAATTCCTTCTCCATTAAATCCATTATCAACTATTTCTACATTGTATTCATCATTTTTCTTTAACATTTTTTAATTCCTTTAATCATTATTTTCTTCTTTTTCATCATAAATTTCAAAATCAACTTGTTTTAATTGTTTATTTGCTTTAATTACTTTAATTTTGACTTTAGTACCAATTTTATAAGTTGTGCCTGTTTTCTTTCCTATTAAAATTTTTCTATTTTCATCATAGTCAAAATATTCATCACCCATTTTATCAAATCCAACATAGCCTTCAACAGTATTTTCTAGCTCTACAAACATTCCAAAAGATGTTACTGATGATACAATTCCATCATAAATATCTCCAATTTTATCTTGCATAAATTCAGCTTTCTTAATATCTTCAGCTTCTCTTTCTGCTTTAGTAGCAAGCTTTTCTGAATCTGATGAAGTTTGAGCATATTTTATAGCCAAAATATTTAATTCTTCTAATCTTTCTTCTTTCATATTATAATCATTTTCTAAATATTCTGATATTACTCTATGAATAAATAAATCTGGATATCTTCTGATTGGTGATGTAAAATGGCAATAATACTTACTGGCTATTCCAAAATGTCCTTGATTTGTTGCTTCATATCTTGCTACTTTTAATGATCTAAGTATTAGTGTTGAAATTACTTTTTCATATTCCGTTCCTTTTAATTTATCTAGAACATCTGAAAATGCTTTAGGATGAACATTATCTCTTGAAGCTTTTATTTGATATCCAATAGATGCTAAAAATCTATTTGTTTCTACTATTTTATCATAATCTGGATATTCATGAATTCTATATATAAAAGGAGCTTCTAACCAATAAAATTTTTCTGCTATAGTTTCATTTGCAGTAAGCATAAACTGCTCTATTATTTCATTTCCAAAAGTTGTTTCATATTTTCTTACATCAATTGCAACTCCATTTTCGTCTAATGTTATTTTACTTTCTGGAATATCTAAATTCAAATATCCTTGGTCTAATCTTCTTTTCTTTAATATATTAGCCAATTCCTCCATAAGTTTAAAATCTGGTATATACTCTTGATATTTTTTAGTAATTTCTTCATCTAAATCATTTAAAATTTTATTTACATCAGTATAACTCATTCTTCTAGTAACTTTTATAACTGATTTATGAACATCACCTGTTAATACTTGTCCATTATTATCAATTTCCATTATGCAAGATAATGCAAATCTATTTTCTCCTTCATTTAAACTACAAATTCCATTTGAAAGTTCAAAAGGAAGCATAGGAATTACTCTATCAAACATATATACACTTGTTCCTCTATAAATAGCTTCTTTATCTAAACTAGAATCCTGTTTTACATAATTACTAACATCAGCTATATGAACACTTAATTTGTAATTTCCATTTTCCAATTTTTGAACTGATATTGCATCATCTAAATCTTTAGCATCTTCTCCGTCTATTGTAAATATATTTTCACCTCTATGATCAACTCTATCTGCTTTTATGTCTTTTTCAAAAATCTTTTGAGGTAAAGATAAAGCTTCAATTTTTACTTCTTCTGGAAATTCGTTTGGAAGTGATAATTCTTCTATAACACTAAGCATATCTACTCCAGCTTGATTTACATTTCCAATTACTTCAATTATTTTCCCTTCAGCATTCTTATTTTTCTCTGGATATTTTAAAATTTTTACAACAACTTTATCATTATTTTTGGCATTTGACCAATTCTTTTTAGACACATAAATATCAGTTCCAATTTTTTTATTATCTGGAACTACAAAACCAAAATTTTTACTTTTTTGAAATATACCAACAATTTTCTCTTTTTCTCTTTCAACAATTTTTATAATTCTGCCTTCTGCTTTTCTTCCTTTTTCTTTTTGCTTATATATTTCTATTAAAACTTTATCACCATTTAAAGCACCATTTGTATATTTTGATGGAATAAAAATATCTTCTTTTTCTTTATCTGGAAATTCAAAAAATCCAAATCCTTTTTCATTTGCCCTAAATATTCCTTCTATTCCATTTCTTTTCTTCTTACTCATAAATTATCCTTTCGCCATTATTATACAAAAAAGAGTTGCAAATAAATGCAACTCTAAAAATCTCAATTCTTATGCAACATATATAATATCAAGTACAACTACTAAAACAAATATAAATCCAATTAAAAATGCTGTTGTTTTTTTAATTTTCCCCTCTTTTGTTCTACCTTTATTTTTTTCGTAAAAATTACTTGCTGAAGCCCCCATTACTGTACTTGAAGCACCATTATCTTCTTTAGACTGCACTAAAACTAATATAATTAGTATAACACATGCTAATGTTAATATTCCCATTAAAATATATCTTGCTATATCCATTTTTAACCTCCAAAACTTTTTCCCTTTGTTAACTATTTCATTTTAACATACCACATATTAAAAAGCAAGCATTTATTATAAATTTTTATTCTATCTTTATATTTATTATAATATTTTCAATTTAATAATATTTTTAATTTATTAGTGTATAAATACAATATATTAAAGTCATATGTACTGGATAAAAATAATAAAAGAAGTATTTTAATTTATATTTTCCCAATTCTCCGCTATAAAAATATAACAATATTCCTGAAATTATATAACCTATAAAATATGGTTCACAATAAATTATATTATCTATATTAAATTTACACTGTAAAATTAACTTAACTATAAAAGCTATTACTAATATCATAATTTTTAATAAATTTTTATTTCTAAAGATGTAAAAACTTAATATAATTAAAACTCCTAATGCACCATAATCCATATTTAAGAACTCTGCTAAAAATGCTAGAAATACTATACATAGAAATTTTAAAAATGGATTTTTTAATTTATCAAAAGATAATATTGATATAGCTCCGCAAAACAATGTAAAAATAACATTTAATTCAAATTCATTTGTAATATTACATCCCCAAACAAATAATAAAAATGGTATTTGTGATATTACAGCAAAAAAAGCTAATCTTTTTAAATATTTTTTTATGTCTTTAGTATGAATATATCCTTCAGCTATAAAAAAAGCAAAAATGGGAAAAGCGATTCTACCTAAAATTTTTGTATATGTATTATCACAAATTGGATCTATATATCTAATATGATCAATAGCCATACAAATTACAGCAATTATTTTTAGTACAAAAACAGACATCTTTATCCTCCATAAAAATTTAAGATTATAATAACATATAAATATTTTTTTTTAAATATATTTTAAATAATTCATTATAGAAAGTTCAACTAAGTAATCTAAAATTTCTATGTATTCTTTTATTCTAAAATTAACCACACCTTCTATATAAAAATTCTTATTATTTAATATATAATCATATAAAATTTCTGTTAGAATTTCTTTTTTATAATCAAATTCAATTTCTTGAATTTCAAGTATCTTTTTTGAAATTTTAAAAATTATATTTTTTTCAAATTCATCAAAATAAAAATAATTTTTATTTATACATCTTTTTATTAATTTATCCTCAAATGCATCAATTATAAAATCACTTAAAAACATAGATATAGAATATAAAAATTTTTTTTCTTCATCTCCTAAATAATGAATAATTAAATTATAGTATATTTTAAACTTTTTTATTTTTATTTCTGAATTATCTATATCATATTTATTAATTAAATAATCTAAATATTTTGAATTATTTGTTTTTATACAAATAGATTTCATAAAACAAATCCCTTCTAAATATGAAGCCATTATATACCAGGAAGTTATGAAAACTTTCCTAATCAATTGTTGGCAAAGTTTTTATAATCTTCCTAGTATATAAAAAGAAGCTAAAATAGCTTCTTTTTTCACATAAGCTATATATTATTATATTTAAAAAAAGATTTTTTGAAACTTGTTTTCTATAAAGTATTATTTAAAACATCTCCAATTATCTCACTCATTGCTTCTATTTGTTCATCTATTTCCTTAGGAGTTACAATAAAATTAAAGTTATTAAGAGTCAACTTATCTATAATATCTTTTTCATTAACATTTTGTTGATTACACATTTTCAAAGTATCTATTACTATTGTTGCAGCATCTAATGTAGTTGGAATACCTAATGCCACGACCGGAACATTCAAAGACTCTTCTGTAAGTTCTTGTCTAGCATTGCTAACTCCTCCTCCAGGCACGATTCCAGTATCAGATATTTGAATTGAATTACTTATTCTTTCTATGCTTTTTGATGCTAAACTGTCTATTGCTAAAACCATTTTAGGTTTTATATTTTCAACAAGTCCCTTTATTATTTCATAAGTTTCTATACCTGTTGTTCCTAAAACACCAGGACAAATAGCACTTATAGATCTTTCACCACTATCAATAAACTGTGGAAAATATTTTTTTACATGTCTGGTTATTTCCACATTCTTTACTACTTTATTACCTAAGCTATCAGGAGTAGAATATAAATTTCCCAGTCCAACAATTAAAACTTCATCTTGTTTCACAACATGTTTTTCAATAATTTTTCTTAATTCATTTGAAACTATATCTATTATTTTATCTTCCTCTTCTGTGGTAATATTATTCAATTTTTTTACATCAATTGTAGTGTACAATCCCTTTTTCTTTTGCAAAGCTTTTTCACCTTGCTCATCCAAAATCTTTACCCTAGTTACTTTTATTGTGTCTGATAAAATCTCCTCTTTATAGTCAACACCAGGTATCTCATCTTCAAGCTTATTAGCTTCTCTGTAGATATCTCTTCTTTCTACAGCCATATCAGTTCTAAATAACATAATAAAAACCTCCAAAATTATTTTTAGTAAATTTGGAGATTTTATACTTATTTTTACTCTTCCCAATTATGAAAAACTTCTATAACATCATCTAAATCCTCTAGATTATCAATCAATCTTTGCATTTTTTCTGAATCATTTTCATTTAAAGAAACATATGTACTTGGTACCATTTGTACACCTGCCTCAAGAAATTCAATATTATTTTTTCCTAACTCTTCTGTAACAGCAGTAAAATCATTAGGATTTGTTGTAATTTGAAAAACTTCTTCTTCAGAAGCAAAATCTTCTGCTCCAGCTTCAATTGCAATCATCATTAAATCATCTTCATTTATCGGACATGTCTCTTTTTCTATAACTATAACACCTTTTTTCTCAAACATATAAGATACACAACCTGTTGTACCCATTTTTCCACCAGCTTTATCAAAAACATGTCTAACATCAGCAGCTGTTCTGTTTTTATTATCTGTTGAAGCATTTACAATAACAGCAACACCATTTACGCCATATCCTTCATATGTTAATTCTTCGTAATTTTCATTACTTGTTGAAGCTTTTTTTATTGCATTATTTATTGTATCATTTGGCATATTAGCAGCTTTACATTTAGCTATAACTGCCTTTAATTTTGAATTACCAGATGGTTCTGGTCCACCTTCTTTTACAGCTATTAACAGTTCTCTTCCTAGTTTAGTGAATATTTTTCCTCTAGCTGCATCAGCTTTACCTTTCTTAGCCTGAATATTATGCCATTTACTATGTCCTGACATGATTCTTTCCTCCTTTATATTTTCCTTCTAATCCATTTAACTTAAAAAATTATAACACACTATTTAAAATTTGTGTAGTTTTTTTACAAATATTTTTTTATTTTACTCATCACAGTTGCGGGCGCCCGATGAGCGCCCATACAGATGATATAAACAATAAAGATTATACCATTGTATTTCAAAATAAAAGAAAAGACAAAGTGGACGGAGATTTTTTCCAAAAATCTCCATCCACTTGTATCATTTTATTAAAAGATATACAGTAGAAGGATTTACTGAAAATTTAGGAGTATATATTAACCAATCTGTTACATCATTTACTGTATACCAAGCTTCATCTCCTTCATGCATATTTTCTACATTGTAAGGTTCTTGCATAAGTTTTGCTTTAAACTTATCTCCATCAAATTCTAAAAGTTCAAACCATATATGTTCAAAACTATCTTCATTATCATATGGGAGACCAATTTTTATAATTATTTTATTATCTTTATTTTCAAATCCTTTTTTTACAAAATTAAATCTTTCCATAGCTAAAGCTTTCATTCTAGCTGTTTCTTCATTACTTATGAAGAATATTGTATTATCTCCCCATAAAGCATTATATTCTGAAACTTTACTTAATTTTCCAGCTTCTTTATCTTCTGGACTTTTATATATAAATATTAAACTTGTTTTACTATTATGCCCATCTTTCCTATCTTCAAAATTTCCTAATTTTAAATTTTTATATTCTTTTAATCCTTTTGTCCAAGATATACAAGTAACTACTACTGGTTCTTTATTAGATAACATTCCAATATATGCTGAATTTTGACTTTTTGAAAAATCTTCATTTTTATCTATCATATAACTTGCAAAAGCTGAAATTAAATAATAATGATTATTGTAATTTTCTTTATCTGATTGTAAAATTTCTAATTCTGTAAGTCCACATCTGCAAAGTCCATGTGTATGTAACCATATTTCACCATTATCACCTGAAACTGCTTGAACTGTATATAAATCGCTTGGACCTGGAACTACATTTGAACTTGCTGTAATTGTTGCCCATCTTGAAGGTATCATTCTTTCCGCACTCTCATCCATAATTGCAAGTAAATTTGGGACCATTGCAATAGCAAGTTTTAATTGAAGATGATATGATTTTTTTGAATCCTTATGAAATTCCATAAAAATAGTTAAAGCTATTTTGGCATTTCTTAATTTTACTATCTCATCATCAGTAAAATAATACCCTTTATTTAAATACAGTTCTGGTAAAGAAAAATTACTTGGAAAAAAACCAATAATAAAATCTTCATTTTGATAATTTAACTTAATACTTCCTGGCTCATTACTTGTACAGGAACTTTTTTCTTTAATAGTTACTCCATCTATTTGAGATACTCTTTCAAATATTCCACTTAATAAATCATTTGTATCGCTCTCTGGTACAACTTGCATATACGAATTTTGCTCCCAATATCCTAAAGGAGCTTCTTCAAAACACTCTTTATCCTTCTTTTTAAAAAACATAATTTCACCTCATTATTCATTTTTTAATTGACACAATTCTATCATAATAATTTAAAAAACACAAATACAAGATTCAAGTAAAAAAGGCACCGACATTGTCAATTATCGATTTATATATTTTAATTTTGCGGGCGTCCAATGAACGCCCCTACAGACATTTTGATATAAACATGAATGCAAATTTTGTGTGCGCCCGATGAGCGCCCTTACATTTATTGTATTGAGATACTGTCAATATTATTTAAAATATTTTATTACAAATTCTGTTCCTTCATTTAATTTAGAGTTTACTTGTATATTTCCATTATTTTTTTCTATAATTGATTTTGATAAGGCAAGTCCTATGCCAATACTATCATTTGAAGAACTTTTTCCTTTATAAAATCTTTCAAATATATGTGGCAAATCTTCGTTATCTATTCCAATTCCATAGTCTTTTATTTTAATTTGAGAATATACTTTATTTTCTTCAAAATATATGTCTACTTTTCCACCTTCTTTAGAATGTTCTATTCCATTTTTTAAAATATTTGAAATAGCTTCAATTTGCCATTTAGCATCACAATATATTTTACTTTCTGAATTTCCTTGCATGTTTATCTTCACATTGTTTAAATCTGATATAATTGATACATTTTTTATTGCTTGGTTAAGAATATTTTCAAGTTTTTCTTTTTTATTTAAAAAATTTACAGTATTTGCATCTAATTTTGATAATTTTAATAATGAATGTATTAAAAAATTTATATTATAGATTTGCTTTTTTATATTATTTACAAAATCTATTCTAGTCTCTTTATCCATATCGGGATTATCTAAAATATTGTCAATCATTATAGTTATAGATGCTAAAGGTGTTTTTAATTGATGAGATATATTTGATAATGAATCTTTTAAATTAACTTTATCTTTTACAGAATTTTCTGCAACTTCTTTAAGCATTATTGTTGTTTTATAAACTTCATTTTTTAATATCGACAATTCATCTTCAGTATTATCATCAATATCTAATTTATAATTTCCATTGTTTATCTGTTCTAAATATTCTGCAATCTCTTTAAGTTTTTTATCTTTATTACTATTATATTTAAAAAAGGCAATTAACAGTAACAACATAAAAATAAGAATAATTATTAATGTGCTTATCCAAAAAAACGAAAAAGATTTATTATTATTTAAAAGTATTGATTCATTATTTAAATCTATCCCATAACTTTTAAACAAATTTGTATCTACATCATTTTTACTATTTAATATTTCCATTAATTCATTTGTTTTTATATCAGGATAGTATTCTTCTATTTTTGCAATTATACTTCCAATTTTATTATTAAAATTTTTAGTATAAATTCTATATTGATAACACTGGTATAATCCTATTACTATTAGTGTTAAAACTATTATAAATATAATTTTAATTATAGATTTCCTTAATTCAATTTTATTTTTCATCTTTATCAATCCTATATCCTATTCCCTTAATTGTAATAATAATATCTGTTCCTAATTTTTCTCTAATTCTTTTTAAATAAACTGTAACTGTATTGTCATTTACATCATTACCCGTCCATTCCCAAATTTTATCAATAATATCATTTCTTGTAACAACTTTATTTACATTATTAAATAATAAACTTAATATTTTTAATTCCAAACTTGTTAATTGTATCTCTTTCTTATCTTTATATACAACCATTTTATCTAAATCAAATTCTATATTTTTTATTTGAATAATATAATTCTTCTTTTCTCTTGCTAATATTTTATTTATTCTTGCTATTAATTCTTTTGTTGAAAATGGTTTAGTTATATAATCATCTGCTCCTAATTCTAATCCTTTTACAATATCATCTTCTTCATCTTTTGCTGTTAAAAAGATTGTAGGTATTTTTTCATCTTTAATATTATTTTCATACAATTCAAATCCATTTCCATCTGGAAGAGATATATCTAGGATAATTAAATCTGGTTTTCTTATGTTTATAAATTCTTTTGCAGACTTTACATTAACTTTATGAATTACGTTAAATTTGCTTTGGTTTAAAGAGTATATCAAGCCTTTTGCTAAGCTTTCATTATCTTCAACTAATAAAATATCCATAAAAATCTCTTCCTTTCATTGTTATTATATATAAATTCTCTTTCAAGTTTTAAGTCCCTTTCCTATTTCTTTAAATGTTTTCATTTCTAATTGTTTCTATTGTATTTTGTTTATTAATTTTAGACATTGAATATCTCATTATCATAAATACTAAAACAAATACAGCAATAATTGATATTATAATTGAATTTATAGGTATATACATTCCTTTTTCTATTTTTACAGAAAAGGCTTTATATAATGCAAATGTCCCAACTAAACCTAAAGCAATACCATAAATTAGTGATTTGGTAGAATAAAATATTGTTTCTAGATTAATCATTCTATTAAATTCTTTTTTAGTCATACCAATACTTTTTAGAGTAGCAAATTCTTTTTGTCTTAATTCCATATTTGATGTTATTGTATTAAATATATTTGTAACTCCTATTAATGTTATAATTGCAATAAATCCATATAAAAAGATTTTTATAATTAATGACATCGCTCTATTTTCTCTTGCTTGTTCTTCCAAATTTACAAATCCACAATCATCAATATCCAAAGCCTTGATTTCATTTATTAATTCATCAGAATTACTAGACTGAATGCACATATATACAGGTGCAAATTTAAGATTTTTAAATTCATCTTTATTTACTACTAAATATCCGTCTCCATAATATGAACCTTCAATTCCATAAGGTCTTTCCTTACTAATATATCCCACTTTAATACTAGTTTCTTCATCATCTAATTTTCCAGTAACAGTTTCTCCAACATTATATTTATATCTTCTAGTTTCTATTTGTTTATTATTTTCATAATATAAATAATCATCACATAAAATTCCTTTTCCTTTAAGCTTATCTGGATTTACCCCTATTTTTTTTGCATATTTTTGAAAATCATTGTTATCTAAAGCAAAAAGTTGTAAATTAGAACACTTTCCATTTCCTGTAGGAATACTCTTTTTTTGTTCTTCATCATAAATTGTATCTTCTGAAAGTTCAATTTCTTCTATTTCATTTATTTTATCTAAATCAAAAATTTTTAAATTTTTTTCATTTTGATACAATACAAAACATTCATCTATATAATTTACTTTTTTTATTTTATCAACATCTGATGGCTCATTTCCTCTTAAATATAATCTTATATTATAATCATAGTCTTCGTAATAATTACTTGACATATCAAACATATTTATAAGAAGTGCATTCATTGTAATAAATATAAAAATACTAATTGTTAAAGAAATAACAGTTGTTC
>CANRKJ010000015.1 GCA_947631185.1 uncultured Clostridia bacterium
ATTAATTTTTAAATAGGTGTTGACAAAATTTCGTTATTATTTTATAATAACTGTAATTTAAGAATAAGGGGGCAAAGTAGTAATTTTTATTGCTATTTTGTTTTTTTATATAATAGGAAAGTTCTCTAAAGATGTTTTAGCTAAAATTATTTGAAAGAGGACTGGATAAAGTTTTATATTATATTTATCAAAAAATATGAAGAAATTTTTATAAAAATATAGGAGGCTTATTTTGAAATATATAATTTTATATATTTTAATATTTTTTGCAATAAGAAAAATATTAATTATTTACTATATAAAAAAACAAATTAAATTCAAGATTTAATTTGTTTAAAAAAGATTAACATAATTCAACTAGTTTTGAATGATTAGTTCTACTAGCCACTCCAACTCTTATTTCGTTTGTATCTACATTATTATTATTTAATTCTTCAATTACAGTTTGGTATGCTATTTCAGGCATATTACTTTCTTTACTTAGGTGACCAAGTAAAACTTCCTTTAATCCATATTTAGTAAGAAAGCTAATTGTTTTTCCAGCCAAAGCATTTGAAAGATGTCCATGAGGACCTGATATTCTTTGTTTTAATATGTAAGGATATTTTGAATATTTTAAGAGTTCAGGCTCATAGTTAGATTCTAATAGTATAAATGTACTGTCTTTCATATTATCTAATAATTCATTATTCATATGTCCTAAATCAGTAGCTATTGTAATTTTTTTTGAATTATTATAAATATTAAATCCACAAGGATTTACAGCATCATGTGGTATACTAAATGAATTTATACATAAATCTCCAATTTTAAATTCTTTACCTATGTTAAATAATTTTTGATTTTTTAAATCTATCTTTTCTTTTTGTTTTGGCATTGCTTCTAATGTTTCATAATTTACAAAAACAGGAATATCATATTTTTTTGAAATCATACCTAAACTTTGAATATGATCTGAATGTTCATGTGTAACAAGAATTGCATCAATTTCTTCTATTGATGTATTTATATCGTTAAGAGCTTCTGAGATTTTTTTACAACTAACTCCACAATCAATTAGAAGTTTTGTTTTATCTGTTTCTACGAAGAGGGAATTTCCTGAACTACCACTATATAAGCTACAAAAGTTAAACATGTATTTTTTTCCTTTCATTAGTATAAATTGATATTATAACGGACGACTTATAGTCGCCCTAAAAATTAGTATTTATTCTTTTTCAGTAACTCTTTTAATTTTAGCACCTAGTTTTCTGAATTTTTCTTCAATATTTTCATAACCTCTATCAATATGTTTAAGATTATAAATTTCAGTAATACCATTTGCAGCAATACCAGCAATTATTAGAGCAGCTCCAGCTCTTAAATCAGTAGCTGAAACAGGTGCACCATATAATTCATTTACACCTTCAAATACAGCTGTTTTTCCTTGAGCTGTAATATTAGCTCCCATCTTCCTAAGTTCATCTGTATATTGAAATCTAGATTCCCAAATACTTTCATTTATTATACTAGTACCTTCTGATAATGATAAAACTACACCCATCTGAGGTTGTAAATCTGTAGGGAATCCTGGATAAGGCAAAGTTTTTATTGTTGCTTTACGAGTTCTTTTATCATACCAAACTCTAAGATGGTCACCATTAGCATCAACATTTCCACCTATTTCAACTATTTTTGCTGAAATACATTCTAAATGTTTAGTAATACAATTTTTTATTGTTATATCTCCTTTAGATGCTATAGCTGCCAACATAAATGTTCCTGCTTCAATTTGATCAGGAACAACAGAGTATTCAGCATTACCTTTTAATTCTTTAACTCCGTTTACTTTTATAACATCAGTTCCTGCTCCACGAATATCGGCACCCATTGTATTTAAAAAGTTAGCAACATCAACTATATGAGGTTCTTTGGCAGCATTATCAATAACAGTTGTACCTTCAGCTAAAACACTAGCAAGCATCGCATTTATTGTAGCTCCTACAGATACCACATCCATATAAATAGTAGTTCCAGTAAGTTTTTTTGCTTTTGCAGTTATGTTACCTTGAGATACATCAACATCAGCACCTAAAGCTTCAAAAGCTTTAATATGTTGATCAATTGGTCTAGCTCCTAAATTACATCCACCTGGAATTCCTACCTGAGCATTTTTACATCTACCAAGAAGACTACCTATTAAATAATATGAAGCTCTAAATTTTCTAGTTACTTCTAAAGGAGCAACTGAAGATGTTATATTTGTATTATCAATAATGACTTTATGATTTGAAACCCATTTAATTTTTGAACCTAAATTTTTTAATATATCACAATATAATTTAACATCGCTGATATTAGGTAAATTATCAATGGTACAGACTCCGTTAATAAGTAATGTTGCTGGAACAATTGCAACAGCAGCATTTTTTGCACCACTAATTATAACTTCACCTTTTAAAGGAGTTTTTCCAGTAATTACTAATTTTTCCAAAATATATTCCCCCGCATCTGTATATCTATTTATTATATAATATATAATTGCATAACAAATAAAGGCTTTTACACCTTTACTGTTAGAAATATACCATAAAAGGAATAGTTTGACAATATATTTAGCAAAAAAATTTTATCAATAAATAAGAGAATTAATATTTAATTATATTATTTATTGCTATAATACATAAAATTATTGATTATTATTATTTTTGTGATTTAATAATTCGATTAGTTTAAATTTAAAGTGAACGTTTTCATCTGTATCTGTAATTAAATTAAATTCTTCTTTATCTAAATTATTTTCTAACAATTCTAAACTTTCTTCATCAACAACTCCTGAAGAAATGTCAACAAAGCACAATGGAGGGAAAAGACTACACCACCAATTTTGACCTTTTGCTTCACCAATATTAATTTTTATACCATCATAAAATCCTGCAGGTAATGAAATATTTCCATAGTATTTGGTAGGAAAATAAAAATTTCCTAATTCAATATTAATTTTATAGTCATAACCATTTTCTTTAACAACTTTTTCTGCAATTTCATAAAATTTTGTTATATTATTCTGAACATATTTTATAGATTCATCTTTGGATTTAAAATTTTGACTATTCATATAATTAATAATAGAATCTCTTACTTTTAATTTTAGAGCTTGATCATCAGCAGAATCACTGTTTGCTAAAATATGAAGTCTAAAAAAATTGTTAGATAATTCACTTGATATTTCTTTAGCATAAGTTTTTACAGTAAGAAATAGAAAACTTGCAATTAATAAACACAAAATAATAAAAGGTAATATTTTTTTCATAATAAAATCCTTTCCAAAAAAGTTAATTTTAGTATAAATAATTTTTGTAAAATTATTCATTTTTTTCAAATTATAAAAAATTAAACAAGCTTATGTTTACGGAATATGAATATAAAAATTATTCTGAGAAAAATAAATAAAAATGTCGATATTTGACACACGATTTAAATTGACCTAGGTGCTTATGAGTGTTAAAATTCTTTTGGTAAAAAAATTTAGGAGGAAAATATATGTATAGTTCATCAGATAAAATTTGCAGTTTTTATGCTAGTGGTTTGCATCTAACAACAATACTTATGGAATACATATATGAAAAAACAAAAGAAGGAAGAAAGATACTAAATATATTAGAAATAGATTTATTAAAAGAAGCAGAATCAGTTTTAGAATTATTTGATTGTAAAAAAGCATTAAAAGCAGATATTAAAAATATAGGTTGGGAAAAAATAGATAAAAAAAGTATAAATAATTTAACTACTTCATATAATGAAGATATAATTATAATTGCTGGTAGTAAATCATTTATAGATGAAGTAAAGAAGAATATTCCAAATAATAATACAATAATAGATTGTTATGAAATATTAGAAGATGCCAATGATGCAATGGAAGTTTTAAAAAATCACGACTATATATTAATGACAAATGGAATGAAAAAAATAACAGATGTATTTAATTAATAGTATAAAAGCTACTTTAACATTTTTAAAAATAAAGTTTGACTTTATAAAATATAATGATATAATATGAGAAACTTGCAATTTATAAAATTTTCTGTTTTTAGGGAAAATTACGTTTTAGAAGGGAGAACTTTTAAGATATGGAAGACAAAAAAGTAGCAAATTTAAAAAAGAAATTAAAAGAATTTGGTCAAGAACATTTATTGTTATATTATGATAAAATGAACGAAAACCAAAAAAAGGATTTATTAAATCAAATTGAAAACATTGATTTAAACTTAATGAAAGAATTGTATGAAAGTACAACAAAACCTTTAGATTTAACAGATATAATTGTTGAACCTATAGAACATGTTGACAAATCAAAAATGCCATATACAGAAAAAATCGCGTATGAAGAAAAAGGTATTGAAGCAATTAAAGAACACAAATTTGCTGTTGTAACTATGGCAGGAGGTCAAGGAACTAGACTTGGACACAATGGACCAAAAGGAACATTTGATTTAGGTTTAGATTCTCATAAATCTATTTTTGAAATTTTATGTGATACAATGAAAGATGCATGGGAAAAATACGATACAGTTGTTCCATGGTACATAATGACTAGTAGAGAAAATAATGACGCAACAGTTTCATTTTTTAAAGAGCATAAATATTTTGGATATCCAAAAGATGCTATTAAATTTTTCAAACAAGGAGAACTTCCTATGATAGACACAGAAGGAAAAATCTTGCTTGATGAAAATGGAATGGTTAAAGAAGCATCTAATGGACATGGTGGAACATTAGAATCTTTAGACAAGAATAAGATAATTAACGAAATGAAAGAAAATGGAATTGAATGGGTATTTATAAGTGGTGTTGATAATGTCTTAGCAAAACTTGTTGATCCATTATTAATAGGAATGTCTATAGAAAATAAAGTTATGGGAGCAGTTAAATCCGTAGAGAAAACAGATCCATCTGAAAGAGTTGGTGTTTTTTGTAGAAAAAATAAAAGAGTAGGTGTTGTAGAATATACTGAAATTTCTGAAGAAATGGCTAATATGAGAGATGACTATGGATCATTAGTTTATGGAGATTTAAATGCGGTATTCCATTTATATAATATAAAGGCTTTAGAAAAAGTAGCTGATTATAAACTACCATATCACACAGCTTTTAAAAAAGCAAAATACATAAATAAAGACGGAAAATTGGTAATCCCAGAAAAACCAAATGCATACAAATTTGAAAAATTTATATTTGATTCATTTGAAATGCTAGATGATGTTTTAGTATTAAGAGTAAAAAGAGAAGAGGAATTTGCACCTGTAAAAAATGCTACTGGATCAGATAGTCCAGAAACAGCAAGAAAATTATATAATGACTATTTTGCAAAAGTTCAATACATGAACAAATATAATGATTGGTGTAACAATCCTGCATTTGATGAAGAAACTCGCGAAGAATTGCTTAGAATTTCTGGAAGAGATTCTGAGATTAAAGATAGATTTTATAAAGACTTAGAATTTGGTACTGCTGGAATGAGAGGAGTTATTGGAAATGGTTCAAACAGAATGAACAAATATACAGTAACTAAAGCTACTCAAGGATTAGCAAACTATATTATAAGTCAAGGTGGAGAAGAGCAAGGTGTAGCAATAGCTTTTGATTCTAGAAATAAATCAGTAGAGTTTAGTGAACAAACAGCTTTATGCTTAAATGCAAATGGAATAAAAACTTATATATTTGATTCATTAAGACCTGTTCCTGAATTATCATTTGCTGTTAGAGAATTAGGATGTATAGCTGGAATAATGATTACAGCTAGTCACAATCCACCAGAATATAATGGTTATAAAGTATATTGGGAAGATGGTGCACAAATTGTTGCTCCACATGATAAAGGAATAATAGATGAAGTAAATAAAATTACAGATTATTCAACAATAAAAACAATTTCGAAAGAAGAAGCTTTAGCAAAAAGATTATATAATATGATAGGTCCTGCAATGGATAAGTTATATATGAATGCTATAAAGAAACAAGTTTTAAATCCAGATGTAATAAAAGAAGTACAAAAAGATTTAAAAATTGTTTATACACCACTTCATGGAACAGGTAATTTACCAGTACAAAATGTTTTAAAAGAACTTGGATTTGAAAATGTTTATGTTGTTCCAGAACAAGAATTACCAAATGGAAATTTTCCAACTGTTGATTATCCAAATCCTGAAGATGTTAAAGCATTCAAATTAGCATTAAAGTTAGCTAAAAAAGTTGATGCAGATATAGTACTTGCAACTGATCCTGATGCTGATAGATTAGGAGTATTTGCTAAAGACACGAAAACAGGAGAATATAAAACATATACAGGAAATATGTCTGCATTATTAATAGCAGAATATGTATTATCTCAAAAGAGAGAAAAAGGAATTTTACCTAAAAATGGTGCATTAATTACTACAATAGTTTCTTCAAATTTAGCACAAGCAATAGCAAAAGAATATAAAATAGATTTCAAAGAAGTTTTAACTGGATTCAAATATATAGGAGAAAAAATTAGAGAGTTTGAAGCAACAGGAAGTAATGAATATTTATTTGGATTTGAAGAAAGTTATGGATGTTTAGTAGGAACACATGCAAGAGACAAAGATGGTATAACAGCAGTAATGATGCTTTGCGAAGCAGCTGCATTTTATAAAAAACAAGGAATTACATTATGGGATCAAATGATTAACATATATAAAAAATATGGATTTTATAAAGAAGGAATTTCTACTACTACACTAAAAGGTGCTGATGGTGCAGAAAAAATAAAAGAGCTTATGGAAAAAGTAAGAAGTAATCCTCCAAAAGAATTAGGTGGATACAAAGTTACTAGAATAAGAGATTATAGAGCTAACACAATAACAGATATGAAAACAGGAAAAGTTACTGAAACAGGATTACCAAATTCAAATGTTGTTTACTATGATTTAGAAGATAATGCATGGTGTTGTGTAAGACCATCTGGAACTGAACCAAAAGTTAAGTTTTATATGGGAGTTAAAGGTACATCTATGGAAGATGCTGATAAAAAATTAGAGAAATTAAAAGAAAAAGTTTTAGAATTATCTGAGACTAGTGAAACTTCTAAAAATAATATAAAATTAAATATATAAAAAATTCGTAAAAAAAATATGGGCATCCAAAGGATGCCCGTATTTTTTTTATGAATTTTTATTTGATTTTATAAAATTAATTTATATATTTTTTCGGGCGTCCAATGAACGCCCCTACAGATAATTTTATATATTCATTTTTAATTTTACATTATAGAATTTTTAAATAATATATTCGATATTTTCAAAAAATTGTAAAAAATGTATTGGCGCTCATTGGACGCCCGCAAAATAATAATTTTAAAAAAATTGTTTATATTATAATTTAAATTTAATTTAATATATTGAATATTTACAAAAAAATTGTAAAAATGTAGGGGCGTTCATTGGACGCCCGCAAAAAATAATAATTTTTATAAAATTGTTTATATTATAATTTAAATTTTATTTAATATATTGAATATTTACAAAAAAATTGTAAAAAATGTAGGGGCGTCCAATGAACGCCCGCAAATAATAATTTTTATAAAATTGTTTATATTATAATTTGAATTTAATTTAATATATTGAATATTTTCAAAAAATTGTAAAAAATGTATTGGCGCTCATTGGGCGCCCGCAAATAATAATTTTTAAAAATTGTTTATATTATAATTTGAATTTAATTTAATATATTGAATATTTACAAAAAAATTGTAAAAAATGTAGGGGCGTTCATTGGACGCCCGCAAATAATAATTTTTATGAAATTGTTTATATTATAATTTAAATTTAATTTCTGTTTTATAAAATTTTAAAATAATATATTCGATATTTTCAATTTATTTTCTATTTTATAAAATTTTTTTGAAAAAAATATTGACAAACTGAAAAAAAAATAGTAATATATAGGAGCAGTTCGTTTTAAGCTGTATATTTGAGATGGGCTATTAGCTCAGGTGGTAGAGCACTTGACTTTTAATCAAGTTGTCCCGCGTTCGAGTCGCGGATAGCTCACCATGGCCCCTTGGTCAAGCGGTTAAGACATCGCCCTTTCACGGCGGAGACATGGGTTCGATTCCCGTAGGGGTCACCAAATCAAATATTGCCACTTTAGCTCAGCAGGTAGAGCAACTGACTTGTAATCAGTAGGTCGCCCGTTCAATTCGGGCAAGTGGCTCCAAAAAGCGATACAAATTTAATTTGTATCGCTTTTTTTAAAATAAAAGATGAATTGAAATATCTATAGAAAGGGATTTTTAAATGAAAATAATTTTAATAACAGGAGCAAGCAGAGGAATAGGGAGAGATATTGCAATAAATTTAGCAAGCGAGGGAAATAAAGTAATTGTAAATTATTTAAAATCAGAAGAACAAGCAAAAAGTATAGAAAATGAAAATATAGAAATTTATAAAGCAGATGTTTCCAAAAGAATGGAAGTATCTGAAATGGTAAATTATATTATAAAAAAATATGGAAAAATAGATGTTTTAATAAACAATGCTGGAATAGATGAATATAAGTTATTTACAGATATAACAGATGAAGACTGGAACAAAATGATGAATACAAATTTATATTCTACATTTTGTGTATCACAAGAAGTGGTAAAAAATATGATTCATGAAAAATATGGTTGTATTATTAATATTTCATCTATTTGGGGAATTGTTGGGGCATCTTGTGAGGTTCATTATTCTGTTTCAAAAGCAGGAATAATTGGATTAACAAAATCATTAGCTAAAGAACTAGGTCCAAGCAATATAAGAGTTAATTCTATAGCACCAGGATGTATAGATACTGATATGAATAAAAATCTAACTACAGAAGAAATTAAAGGTATTGAAGATGAAACACCTTTAGGAAAAATAGGCAAGCCATTAGATATCACAAGATGTGTAAAATGGCTTATCGAAGATGAATTTACTACAGGTCAGATAATTTCACCAAATGGTGGTTGGGTAATAATATAAATGTAATGAAAAATGACGGCTAATAACCGTCATTTTATATATTAGATTTAGATTTTCTTTTATAATTTCCTGTTATAAGTTTAGGAAGATAAGTTAATATTTTATATATTGAAATTTTTATTTTCTTTTTCCATATATAAGATTTTCTAAGTCTTCTTGCAACAGAAAGACTATCTTCATTATCAACTAAAACCAAAGACATTTGTGGATGTTCTACTTCAAATACGTAATTTTGGTTATTATTATTATCCCAATCATCTTTATCATTTTTGAAACAGAAATTAAATGTTTCACTATCTATTAATTGAATTTCAGCTTGAAATCCAAGTTCTGTTTTATTCATTTCAATATCACCAGAATTTTTCCAGTCATTATCAAATCCATAATGTATAAACACTTTTTCTGAATTATTCTGATATAAATTTCCAATATATGAAATCTTAATTACAGTATTAGGTGTTAATTTATCTGTATTAAAAAAGATATTTTTAACTAATTCCATTTATATTATATCTCCTAATTTTTCATTTGTTATTTATAAAAATTTTTACTTGAAAATATTATAGTACTAATATAAATTATTATCAACATGGTTATTAAAATTTACATAAAAGAAATAAATATGTAATATTTTAGTAAAATATTTATACTAAAAATGACGATTTATATGGTGTTAATAAAAATAACTTCACATAAATCGTCATTTTTTAAGAGAATTAAAGATAAACTTTTCCAATTATACTAAACTTATCTTTATCTGTAACTTTTATATTTTCAATATTCTCATTTTCAGCTTTTAAAACAAATTTACCATTTTTGTATAATAATCTACGAATTAGAAATTCATCATTATACTTAAATAAACCAATATCTTTATTTTGTACTAAACCGTTTATTTCAACATAAGCATATGAATTTTCTTTAAAAATTGGATCCATAGAAGAATCTTTAACTTTGTATGCAAATGATGCATTAGAGTATTTTGCAGGGCAATCTATATAGCTTTCTAAGTTAGTTATGGCAGGTATTTGATTATATGAAATATATTTTGTGTAATTATATTCTTTTTGTTCTTCGGTTAATTGTTTATCATAGGTATGTAATAAAGGTTCAAATGGAACATTTAAAGAAGAACAAATATTTTTAAGTGCTTTATGACTTGGATTCCTTTCGCCTTTTTCTATATGAGTTAAGTGTCCAATATTTATATCTGTCATTTCTGATAATTGTGTTTTGGTGATTTTTTTTTCTTTTCGAATTCTAGAAATTATATCTCCAATCATTTGTATATTACCTCACTTCTTTAGTTTTTTTTATTATATATATAAAACTTTTGATTGTCTAGACATTAAAAGAAATAATTTTGAATAAAATTTAATATAGTAAAATTTTAATTAAGTTTATATTACAGGAAAAAGAACTTTTTAATTATGTTTACGGAAAAAGTCGGTTTATAAAATAAAATTATTGATAAAAAAAAATAAATATGGTATTATATACCAAATAAAAATTATATTAATATATAATTTTTAATAATTAGATAAAGGGGGATAATGATAGTATACAAATCTATCATTTATTAGAATTATGGATACTGCAAAAGAAAAGAAAAAAAAGGTTAAAACGAAGGATATCGAAAAAATAAAGAATCCTGAGAAATTTAATAAAATTAAGAAAAAAAGAGTTATAATTATCTCAACTACATTTTTAATTTTAGTGATTTTAGCTTTATTCTTTTCATTATTTTTTGCAATTTTGCAAAAAAACAAAAATACTTTTGTTAAAGGAGTATCAGCTAGGGATATTGAGCTTTCAAATTTAACAATACCAGACGCGAAAGAAAAAGTAATAAATGAAATAAATAAAGAATTAGAAATCCCACTAAAACTAAAATATAATGATTACAGTTTAGATTTAAATTTATCTGAATTTGAATTTAACTATGATATAGACTCTACTCTAAATGAAGCCTATAAAATAGGTAGAGATGATAACATTCTTAAAAGTAATTTTGATATTTTATCTACAATGGTAAATGGATCAAATGTGGATCTTAAATATTCTTATAATAAAGATGCATTAAACAATATTATTGAAAATGTTAGTACATCAATTCCAGGAAAGACTATTGAATATACTTATTGTATAGAAGAAGATGAGTTACTAATAACTCCAGGAACAGATGGAATAATTGTTAACAAAGAGGAACTTGAGAGTACAATAATTGATTCAATACTTGGTAGAAATTCTTATGATGGCAGTAATGAATTTCAAGTAGTAACAATTCCTGTTAAGGATAAAAAAGCAGATGAAATAAATTTGGAAAAAATATATGAGGAAATAAAATGTGATCCAAAAGATGCAGAGCTTATTGAAGAACCTTTCCAACTTATTAAAGATGAAAATGGAATTGATTTCGCTATTTCTATGGATGAAGCTAAGGGTTTAATAACAGGAGATAAAGACGAATACTCTATTCCACTTAAAATAACAAAGGCAAATAGAACTGTTGCAGATTTAGGGCCAAAAGCTTTTCCAGATACTTTATCTACTTTTTCTACTAACTATAATGCAGGAGCAGTTGCAAGATCTAAGAATTTAGAGATTGCATCAAGAAAAATAAATGGTACTGTAGTAATGCCAGGAGAAGAATTTTCATTCAATAAAGTTGTTGGAAAGAGAACAGTAGAAGATGGATATCAAAATGCTCCTGTTTATGAAAATGGAAAAGTAGTAGATGGATTAGCAGGAGGAATTTGTCAAATATCTTCAACATTATATAATGCGGTGCTACTTGCAAATCTTGAAATTACAGCTAGAAGAAATCATAATTTTGTATCTACTTATGTTCCAGAAGGTAGAGATGCAACTGTTGTTTATGGTTCAATAGATTTTAAATTTAAGAATAGTAGAAAATATCCTATAATATTGTATTCATCAGTTTCTGGTGGCGTTGCAAGGTTTGAAATAAAAGGTGTAAAAGAAGATGTTGAGTATAATGTAAAAATATTGACTAATATATTAGAAACATATCCATTTAATGAGGAAATAGAAGAGGATGCAACATTAGCTCCTGGAACGAAACTAGTTACTCAAGCTGGACATAATGGATTAAAAGTTAGCTCATATAGAGCATTATATTTAGATGGAAAAGAAATTTCTAGAAAATTATTATATACAGATACTTATAAAATAATGGATAGAATTGTAAAAGTTTCTACTCAACAAGTTGAACAACCAGCGCAACCAGATAGCCCAATTGTAATTGAAGATTTGCCAACTCAAACTACAAAACCAAATGAAAATTCACAAGAAACATCTGCAAATCCGCAAGAACCAGTTAAGCAACCGGAACAAAATAATGTTGATACTAATACTACTAATAATTCTAATATCAATCCTAGTCCTAGTACTAATCAAACTCCAAACGGTACACAAAACCAGGTTCAATCAACTCCAAGTCCTACAGAGCAAAATGCAAATAATAGTAATGTTCAAGAAAATAATGATGCAATATCTAATATTACAGCAAATGAGGTAACACAATAATAAAGCGCTACGCGCAAAGATGCACAGAGCTTTTCATAACTGAAAAGCTCGCGCGGAGAACAAATTCACGGAAAGCCAAAGAGAAATATTAAAATAAGTTAATATTAAGGCTTTCCGATTTGTTATAAAATAGGAAAGTAATCCTTTCCGATTTGTTCTTTAAAAACTGTAATTAAACTAATTTTTAATATTGACAATTAACTATGTATAGTTGTATAATACAAAATGTGATTTATGATTTATAAATATATGGGTTATTAGCTCAGTTGGTAGAGCAGCAGACTCTTAATCTGATGGTCCGGGGTTCGACTCCCCGATGACCCACCATTTTAGAGATTTTAGATACAATTATTTTTTATGTATTTAAAATCTCTTTTTTATATAATAGGAAAGTTTTGCTAAAAATCTACGCAAAATTTCTATGTGATTTTTCAAGGCTGAACTATAAATGTGGAATTTGCAATAAATTTTAATATATACCCCCTTATTTACAATATACCCTATAGGGTATATAATATTTAGGGGTGATTGAATGGAAAAAAGTGAATGTTGTAATAAAAAAACTTATAGAGGTGAAGATGAGAAAAGAATTATAAATAATAGAATAAGTAGAATAGAAGGACAACTAAAAGGTATAAAAAAGATGATTCAGGAGGATACTTATTGTAATGATATTTTAATTCAATTATCTGCTATAGAAAATTCTATAAAAAGTTTATCAAATCATATATTAGAAAATCATTTATATAGTTGTGTTACAAGAGATTTAAAAAATGGAGAATTTGATACACTTGATGAAATTATAAGTCTATTTAAAAGATTTAATAAATGTTAATTTTATATGCTAGGGAAGTTCTTCAAATTTCCTAGTATAAAAAAATAAATTATAAAAAAGAAAGGAAGTTTTGAAAATGAAAGAAACAATAATTAAAGTTGAAGGAATGGTTTGTAATGGATGTGAAAATAGAGTACAAAATGCTCTAAAAAATATTGATGGAGTTGAAGATGTTGTAGCAAATCACACTACTGGAACTGTAAAGGTTATTTCAAAAAATGAAGTAGAAGAAAGTGTTTTAAAAGAAAAAATTGAAGATATTGGATTTGAAGTAAAGGAAGATTAATTATGAAAAAAATAAATTTGTCTATTGATGGAATGACTTGTAGTGCATGTTCTAATGGCCTAGAAAAGTACTTAAATAAACAAAATGGTATTTTTAATGCTACTGTTAATCTGGTAATGGCAAATGCTACTATTGAATATGATGAAAAAATATTAAATCAAGAAAAAATCGAGAAATTTGTAAAGGATGCTGGCTTTAAAAGTCTGGGAGAATTCAAAGAAATTAAAATTGAAAAAAAGGGTAAAAAAGAAAGAATAACATTTATATTTTTTACAATATTAGCTATATTACTAATGTATATTTCGATGGGATTTATGATAAATTTAAAGCCAATCCCTTATCTTGATCCACATGCTAACACAACAAATTACATCATAATTCTTTTTGTTTTAACAATATGTTTTTTAATCTATGGATTTGATATATTAAAAAACGGATATAAAAATTTAATTCATAAAACTCCTAATATGGATACATTAGTTAGCATAGGAGTTGTGGCAAGTTTTTTATACAGTATTTATAATATGTATTTAATATTTGCAGGCAATCATAATCAGGTAACTAATTTATACTTTGAATCAGTCGCAATTGTAATTTACTTTATAAAACTCGGAAGATATATTGATGGAATTAGTAAAGACAAAACAAAAGAGGCAATACAAAAGTTAGTAACAATTACCCCAAATAAAGCTGTTTTAAAGGTAAATGGAATGGAAAAAGTTGTTACACTTGATGAAATAAAAAAAGGTGATATCGTTGTAAGTAAGGCAGGAGAAAAAATAGCAGTTGATGGAGAGATAATTACAGGAAAAACTCATTTAGATGAATCATTTATAACAGGGGAAAGTAAGCCAGTATCAAAAGAAATTGGAGATAAAGTAATTGCAGGAAGCATGAATTATGATGGATACATTGAATACAAGGCAGAGAAAATTGGAAAAGAATCCACAATATCAGAAATAGTAAGATTAGTAATAGAAGCTAGTAATACTAAAGCACCAATTGCTAGAATAGCTGATAAGGTGTCTGGATATTTTGTACCAAGTGTAATTGCAATTGCAATAATAACTTTTTTGGGTTATTTAATAATTGGTCAAGGACTTGAAACAGCAATAACATCATTTGTTACAGTATTAGTAGTTGCATGTCCATGCAGTTTAGGATTAGCAACACCACTGGCTATTGTAGTGAGTGAGGGATTATGTGCAAGTAATGGAATATTAGTAAAGAAAAGTGAAATTTTAGAAAATGCCCAAAAAGTAAATACAATTGTATTTGATAAAACCGGAACATTAACATATGGTAGATTAAAAATTGCAGAAATATTAAATTATAGTGACATGGATGATAAAGAAATTTTGCAATTAGCTGGAAGTATAGAAAGCAAATCAATACATCCTATTAGTAAAGCTTTTACTGATTATATTGAACAAAATAATATACAAATGTTAAAAGTAGATGAATTCGAAAATGTATCTGGTTACGGAATAAAAGCTGGAATAGAAAATGAAAGATATATTTTAGGAAACGCAAAAATACTTGAAAAATATAAAATAGAAAATAAACATTTAGAAGAGGAAAAGAGCTTGTCTGAAAATGGAAACAGCATTATTTATGTTGTTAAAGATAAAGAAATAATTGCACTTATTGGAGTTAATGATATTGTTAGAGAAAATGCAAAAGAAGTAATAAGCATATTAAATAAAAATAAAATAGAAACAATTATGCTAACAGGAGATAATAAAAAAACTGCTGAAAAAATTGCAAAAGATATAGGAATAACTAAAGTGATTTCAAATGTTATACCATCAGAAAAAGCAAATACTATAAAGAATTTAAAACATGAAAAAAGATATGTTATGATGTGCGGAGATGGGATAAATGACAGTCCTGCATTGGCTAGTTCGGATATAGGAGTGAGCGTAAATAGTGGAACAGATATTGCGATGGATTCGTCAGATGTAATTTTAACTAAAAATGATTTAGAAAGTATTTTGAATTTAATAAAAATTAGCAAGAAAACAATAAGAAACATTAAGCAAAATTTATTTTGGGCATTTTTTTATAATATATTAATGATTCCAATTGCAATTGGATTATTAAAACCTATTGGAATTTCGATTAATCCAATGATAGCAAGTTTAGCAATGGTTTTAAGTAGTATTACAGTAATTTTAAATGCATTAAAATTAAAAAAATTATATTGAATAAATTTTTGTTTTATGTTATAAGTTAAATTGGAATTGATTTTAATGTTTTTTTTAAAATGATACAACAACATCAAGAAAAAATAACATTAATAATATTTATTTTTATTAAAAAATAGTTGGTAATTATATAAAATGGTTAACATAACGCAAATTCTTATGTTTACAAAATACTTGACATATGCTATAATTAAAAAAGTGTTGTTGAAAAGGAGGATAGTTATAGTGTATTATATAAATGAGTATTTTGAAAATTCTAAAGAGTATGATTATGAACAATTACCAAATATAATAAAAGAAGATTTATATGTACAAAATTTATTTAAATTTTTAAATTAAGGGGTTTAAAATTGGTAGATATTCACAGTCATATTTTATATGGTATAGATGATGGATCAAAAAATATAGAGGATTCTGTAAATATAATAAGAGAGGCTGAAAAAAATGGTATAACTCATATATGTTGTACACCTCATTATTTAGAACCAAATTTTATATCAAACTTTAATGATAATATTAAAAGATTAGAAAAATTAAAAAATAGATTAAAACAAGAAAATATAACTATGCAATTAAGTTTAGGAAATGAAATTTTTATTACTGAAAACATTTTAGAAAATTTATATGAAAAAAAAGCAATAAGTCTTAATAATAGTAAATATATATTAGTTGAATTTCCATTGGTAAATGAACTGAAATATGCAGAAAAAGTTATAGATAGTTTAATAGATATGGATTATAAAATTATAGTGGCTCATCCTGAAAGATATATATATGTACAAAAGAATCAGGATTATATTATTCCGTTTTTGAATAAAGGAGTAATATTTCAAAGTAATGTTGGAAGTATAATTGGAATGTATGGAAAAGATGCTAAAAACTGTTTAAATAATTTACTAAAAAGACAAATGGTACAGGTTTTGGCTACTGATACACATAAAATCAATTCAACATATTATAAACTAGATGTGTTAACTTCAAAAATAAAGGAAAAAATTCCGCAAGATTATTTTGAAGAACTTACAGTAATAAATCCGAATAAAATTTTAAATAATGATAATATAATTGTTAGAGAATATAAAAACAAAAAAAAGTTTATTTTTTTCTAACTAAAAATATTATATAATTTAAAAATTATGCTAATAAGCATAAATCATAAAAAATAGGATGGGAATTAAAAATGGAGGAGATTAATTTAAAAAGACTATTTGAAGTAGCATTTTCATTGAAATGGTTAATTATTGTAATAATGATTTTGTTTGCTTTTGCTGGATATATGTATTCATATAAATATGTGGTTCCAGTATACAATTCATCAATAAAATTAGTTTTGTCGCAAGTTCAAGATTCAAATCCTCAAGAAAATGAATCTAAAGAAGAATCTATAACACAATCTGATATTCTAATTAATAATCAATTAGTTGAAACGTATTCAGAAATTATAAAAAGTAAGAATATAACTAAAAAAGTTATAGAAAATTTACAACTTAATATAAATGAAGAAACACTTTCAGAAAAAATACAAGTCAGCTATGTAGATGGAACTCAAGTTTTGAAAATAACAGTAACTGATGAAAATCCTGAAGTAAGTAAAAACATTGCCACAGAAGTCGGAAAAGTTTTTAAAGAAGAAATTAAATCTATTTATAATATAAATAATGTAACAGTAATAGAGGAAGCAGAAGTTAATAATACACCTGCAAATATAAATCATGTTAGAGATATAATTGTTTTTGAGGCAATTGCTGTATTTTTATCAGCTATAATTGTAATGATATTTTACTTGTTTGATACTACAATAAAAGATGAAAAAGATATTGAAAATGAAATAGGAGTTACTTCATTAGGAATGATTCCTTTATATAAAGAAGGAGTTAATGGAGAAAGAAAAGAATTATTATCATTTGAAGATTCTAAATCTCCAATAACAGAATGCTTTAGAACTTTAAGAACAAATTTAGTATTTGCAAGAAATAATAATAATTTAAAAAATATATTAGTACTTAGCAGTTTTAGTTCAGAAGGAAAATCTTATATAACAGCAAATTTAGCAATGAGTTTTGCAAAAACCAATAGAAGAGTAATTATAATTGATGCTGATATGAGAAAAGGTAGACAACATAAGATATTTAATGTTAGAAATTCTAGAGGTTTATCAAATTGTTTAGCAAATATTGCTGAAATGGATTCAACAAATATTAATCAAATTGCAAAGTATGTTAAAAATACTAATTATCCTAATATACATTTAATTACATCAGGAACCAGACCAGCTAATCCACTAGAACTTATTTCTTCGGATAGAATGATAGAGTTAATTAGTATATTAGATAAAATATATGATTATGTAATTATAGATGGAACACCTACGAATATTGTTTCAGACAGCGTAGCTTTATCAAAATACGTAGATGCAACAGTTATGGTGGCTGAATATAAGAAAACTAAAATAGAATCAGTAGTAAAAGTTAAGAAGGCTATAGAAAATGTTGGAGGAAATATAACTGGTATAATACTTAATAAATGTCCAATAACAGAAAAAGCATATACTGAAAAATATTATTATGTTGAAGGCACAGGAAATGAAGATAGCAATAATAAGAAAAATGAAAGTATTGAATTTAAATCATTTTACGATCTTATAAAAGAAGTCGATTTTGAGAAGGATAATTCTTATGAAGATGAAGAATTTATACCTGAAAGAGATGAGATCTTTGAGCCAGGAAGATTAGAAAATAATAATTATGTTGAATACAGATTAGATAATATAAGTTCAGAAATTAGTTCGTTAAAAGATGCAATGTTAAAATTAGCTGTGAGTATAAATGAAAATCAATCATCTTCATATAGAAAAGAAATAGAAGATTTAAAAAATGAAATACAAACTTTAAAAGAAAAGTAAGAAGGGGCTGTGAAATTACAGCTCCTTTTTTAAAAGTTAATATTATTTTTAATATTATTGATTTCATCTGGTTTGGCTTGTTCTGCAGGAATATAATATCCTTTAGATTCTGCAAGTTTAAATAGTTCATATTGAAAACTTTCGGTATTATTTCTGATTGTTTGAATAGTTTGTCTTAGATTCATATTAGATGCTTCAGTAATAACTCCTGAATATGTTTTTACATCACTTTTGGTTCCTTCCAAAATGTCATTAACCATATATTTTTCTTCCATTATAACCTCCTATTAATTATTTAAAAACCATACTAATTTCTGTTTTGTATTTAGAGTATCTTGAGCAGCTTTATTAAAAATTTGTTTAATTTGCGGATCTACTGCATAATCTGCATAATTAGTTAATTTTTGATAAGATGTATCTTGGTTATTTATTAAATGTTTTAAATTTTGAAGTTCAACTTGAGTTAAGTTTGGCATTATCAAATATCTCCTTTCTAATTTTTTATTTAGTATTTGAAAAAAATAAATTTTTATTCATAAAAATTAAAATTATAATTTAAAATTATCAAATATTTAATTTTGTGAATGTAGGGGCGCCCATTGGGGAGGCTGTTGAAAAAGTGCAAATTTTTTGTAAAAATTATGTTTACCAAAACTGAATCCCTATTTTATTCAAAAATGTCATATAAAGTGGAGATAAATTTATAATTTTATATTAAATCTAAAGCAAAAGTGGGGATAAAAAAATTGTACTTTTTGTAAAATTTAAAATAATCGACTTTTTCAACAGCCTCTCATTGGACGCCCGCAAAAATATATAATGAGATAGAATTAAAATTTAAAATTATCAAATATTATAATTTTGCGAATGTAGGGGCGTTCATTGGACGCCCGCCAAAATATATAATAAGATAGAATTAAAATTTAAAATTATCAAATATTTAATTTAGCAAATGTAGGGGCGCCCATTGGGCGCCCGCCAAAAAAATAAATATAATAAATGCATATACAATATAATTGCAAATCAAATTATGAATTTGATATTTTCAAATTGCTATTTTTTTTTAAAATTTTATTTAACATTTTTATTTTGATATTTTTGGGGCTTTTTACCGCAATTTTGTTTGTCATTTAAATTCTTAGATTCCCTATTGATATTATTATTTTTTATCCTATTTTTTGATATTTTTGTCTTTTAATTTTTAATTTTTAATATAACAAATAAATGATATATTTATTTATTTGTTAATTTATTTTATAATTTTTTTATTTGAAATTATAAAATTATTTTTTTGCGGGCGTCCGATGAACGCCCCTACAAATTTTGTGAATCCAATTATTTTTTAAGAATTATTTGAAATTATAAAATTATTTTTTTTGCGGGCGCCCAATGAACGCCCCTACAAATTTCATAAACCCAATTATTTTTCAAAAATTATTTGAAATTATAAAATTATTTTTTTGCGGGCGTCCGATGAACGCCCCTACAAATTTCATAAACTCAATTATTTTTTAAAAATTATTTGAAATTATAAAATTATTTTTTTTTTCGGGCGTCCGATGAACGCCCCTACAAATTTTGTGAATCCAATTATTTTTTAAGAATTATTTGAAATTATAAAATTATTTTTTTTGCGGGCGCCCAATGAACGCCCCTACAAATTTCATAAACCCAATTATTTTTCAAAAATTATTTGAAATTATAAAATTTTTTTTTTCTGGCGCCCAATGAACGCCCCTACAAATTTCATAAATCTAATTATTTTTTTAAAATTATAGACTATACTAATTGACAGTTGACATAAACGATAGTATAATAGAACTACAAGTTAAATCTTGTTTTATATATTAGTTATCAGCCGTAACTCTGCCGATTTTAGGCATTGAGAATATAGTCAAAAAAAAAAAACGGAGGATTATCAACATGAGAGAAGAAACATTTAAGACCGCGAAGAAAGAGCTTTTTCAGGAATTACGGCTAGGGAAGGATAATGATGACGCATACATCATCGATCTTTACGAGTTGGCATGGAGACTGAAAAGAACCAATTCATTTTGTATCGAATTGGAAAAGTTGAAAACGATTTCCGAAGAAGGAAATGAACTCAGAATCGTCTCGAAGGATATTTGGGAAGATCAGGTAAAAAATGCTGACTTTGTAAGCATTGAATCAAAGGGTGATTTTGTGAAAATCGCTGCTATTAGCGATTTCCCTGGCGAGACTACGTATCTTACGTATATAGAATCGTCGGACATCCTCATGAGAGAAGAAACATTTAAGACCGCGAAGGAGGAGTTTTTTCAGAAATTAAAGCAATACATCATAGACCTTTACGAGTTGGAATGGAAACTGGAAAGAACAAAGTTATTTGAGACTGAATTAGAAGAGTTGAAAATAATTTCCGAAGAAGGAAATGAACTCAGAATCGTCTCGAAGGATATTTGGGAATACCAGGTAAAAAATGCTGACTTTGTCAGTATTGAATTAGATGGTGACTTTGTAAAAATTGCTGCTATTAGCAAATTTCCTTACAAAACTATATATATCACTTATATAGAGTCGTCTGACATCATCTGAGAACATCAACTGAGACACTAATTAAATTTATTTAGAGGTAATTATTTTTTATTATTTCTGAATGTAAACTCCGGCTTCTGGGCTGGAGTTTTTTTATATAATAGGAAAGTTCTACTTTCCTATTATATAAAAAACATAACATTTAAATGTTTCAAAAATTTTACAAAAATGTATTGCAAAAAAAATATTTATAATATACAATCAAGAAAACCAAAAGATGAGGTGTAAAAAGATGTTTACAATAGTTACTTTGTTTAAAAATATTGTAATTCATCTAAGGTCATGGGCAAAAATGTTATTTATTCTAATTATAGGGCTATCCATAATTGTTTTTTCAATTTTTTTAGTATATAAGCCTATGTATGGAGTTACTTTAGATGGAGAATTTATTGGATACACTGAAGATAAAAATGATTTGCAAACAAAGATAAATGAATATATGTCTGCGGGTGATGGAGATAATATAGCTTTTGTTGAAATAGAAACATTACCAGATTATGATATGTGTCTTATGAAAAAAGAAACAGCAGATAATAAGGACGATATATATAACAAGGTTATAGAATCTGGAGTACCATATTATAAATATTATGCTATATTAAGTAAAGGCGAAGAAAAGTATTATGTATCAACATATGAAGAATGTGAATCTATAAAAAATGAACTTAAAGAAAAAGACAGTAATAATTTAGATGATATTACTTATACAATTAAATATGAAACAGAATTAAAAGAATTTACTGATAAAGAAACAGCGGTTTCTGCTTTGTATGAAAAAAAGCCAGAACCAAAACCTGTTGTTAAAAGATATACTGGTAGTGGTTCTGTTAATACATCATTTAATGTTGATTATAATTATGCTAGTTTAGGAAGTGTTTCTTTAATACATCCCGTTAGTGGTAGGATATCTTCTAGATTTGGAGCAAGGAGTTCAATCAGATCTTCAGCTCATACAGGTTTAGATATAGCTACATCACTTGGAACACCAATAGCTGCAGCAGCTAGTGGAACAGTTAGTTGGGCAGGTTGGAAAGGCTCATATGGAAATCTTATGGTAATATCTCATGCAGATGGAGTTCAAACATATTATGCGCATTGTAATGCATTATATGTTGGAGTTGGAACTTATGTAAATCAAGGAGATATAATTGGTGAGGTAGGCTCTACAGGAAATTCTACAGGTCCACATTTACATCTAGAAATAAGAATAAATGGAGTAGCATACAATCCTCAAAATTATCTTTATAACTAAAAATGTAATAATTAAAAGTAGGTAAATATTAGTTACCTACTTTTTTATATACTAGGAAAGTTCTCCAAACTTTCTAGTATATAAAGGCTTCGCTAACATTTGCACAGAAAATCTCTACGAAATTTTTGTGCACGAACAATGGGTGCTATTGTTCTTATTACAAAATAAATTTATTAAATGAAGAATAATTCAACTTTTTTGCATTTTATAAAATTGCTTTTCCACATGTTTTTATAAGTGAAATTGGAACAAGAGAAGGAGTAGCATATTCTAGAATAAGTAAATTCTTATTTATGGAGTTATTATCAAGAATACAATAAAAGTTATTATTAAAATAAAACAAAGTTTTATTATATTCTAATGAAAATTTTACTTTATTATAAAAATCATAAAAGTCATTAAAAGAATTAAATGCAAAAGAGTTATACGATTTTATATCTTTACGAGAAATTTTAAGTTTTTTAGATGTTTGATTATCATTATGTTTTATTCTAGAAATAGTTAATATAAAATTAGAATTATTTAATACTAATGTTTCTATAGCAATATCATAATTTAAGGTTTCAAATCCAATCTCTTCTTTAGCAATTTCAAGTATAGATAAAAACAAATTTTGAGTTATTTTAGAATTTGACATAAAACTATGAAAATTTATTTTATTACAATCTAAATCTTCTTTTGAAAAAACAACTTGAATTTTATCTTTTTCTATTTGTTCAATTTTCATGATAATATCCTTTCAAAAATATAAGTATCTAAATCTAATTATAATATTAAATAATATAAAGTAAATGTTAATAAAAGGAAGATAATATATTATATTAATTTTGCTAATAAATATTTACAAAAATTATAAAATAACCTTGAAAAAAATTATACATGAATATATAATATAGCCAACATTAAAAATCCGTAAACGTTTAAGAAAGATGGAGGAAAAAATGGCAACAAAAGAAAAAAATTTTTGGATATTATTAGTTTTTATTTTATCAGGGTTAGTAATAGGTGGATTAATAGGAGAAATAGCTAGTAGAAGCGGAGGCTTATGGTGGCTTGGGTATGCTCAAGAATTTGGTTTAAGTCAACCAGTAACTTTAGATTTAAGCATATTAAAAATAACTTTTGGTTTTACTGTTAAAATAAATATATCTAGTATCCTAGGGATAGGTATAGCCTTATTAATATATAGAAAATTATAATATTATGCAGTATTTGTCAGAAATTTTATGAAATTTTAGCGCACGAACAACAGTCGCGGACTTTGCAATAAATTTTTACATTTTAATATAAAAAAGTCCGTTGTTTTTCGTTCTTCACTTATTTAAATTTAGAAAGGATTTTTACTATGGGAAGTAAGGGAAAATCTTCTGGAATATTAGGGAGTGTTTTAGTTCTCGTAATTTTAATACTTTTAATATTCTTATCTAATGTAGATAATAAAAAATTATCTTATCTAGAAAATATTGGAGCAAAAGTAACGACTCCTGTTCAAAAAGTTATATCTGATATATCAAATAAAATACAAGGAAATTCTAGTTATTTTTCAGATTTAGAAAGTTTAAAAACAGAGAATAAGGAATTAAAACAAAAAAACAGTGAATTAGAAACTCAGCTTAGGGAATTAGAAGTATTAAAAGCAGAGAATAAGAATTTACAAGAATATATGAATTTAACAGAAAAATATTCTGATTATGAAGCTATTCCTGCATATGTAATAAATAAAGATGTAAGTAATTTTAGTAGTAATTTAGTTATTAATGTAGGATCTGATGATGGAATTGAACAAAATATGACAGTTATAGCAGATAAAGGGTTAGTAGGTCATATAATATCAGTTGAGAAAAATTCTTCAAAAGTTCAAGTTATAATAGATCCAGCTTGTACAGTTAGTTGTGCGATTAGCACTACAGAAGAAAGTATTATTTGTAAAGGTACATTAGATAATGAACAAATATTAAGGGCTACTTACATTCCAACAGGAGCTGAACTTATTGTTGGAGATTCAATTCAAACATCTGGAGTTGGAGGAATATATCAACGAGGAATTTATATAGGTTCTATAAAAGAAATAATAACTACTAATAATTCTACAGATAGATATGCTATTGTAGAACCAGCAGTTGATTTTTCAAAAATAAATTCAGTGTTAGTTATAAAAAAATAAATATTATATAAGGAGATATGATGAAAAAAGTATTTATAACATTTATATTATTTATTACATTCTTGATAATACTATTTTTACAAATTAACTTTTTTCCAAACTTTACTATAGCAGGAATTATGCCAAATTTATTTGTTATACTTGTATTATTTATAGGTTTATATGCAAACCAAACTCTTAGTATATTTTTTGGATTAGTAATAGGATTATTATTAGATTCTATATATAGCCAGTCAATAGGAATATCAGCAGTAATGCTTTGCATAGTGGGATTTTTAGGAGCATATTTTGATAAAAATTTTTCTAAAGATAATAAAATTACTATACTTTTTATGGTTATAGGAGTAACAGCAATTTATGAATTTGGACTATATTCATTAAAGTCAATAATATTAAATTATCAATTTGAATTATTTCAATTTATAAGAATAGTATTGTTAGAAATGCTATATAATTGTTTAATTACAATAATATTATATCCATTAATACAAAAAGCTGGGTATATATTAGATAGAAACTTCAAGCAAAATAACTTATTAACTAGATATTTTTAATAATTTTCAAAAAATAAGAAATACAACAGGAGGTGAGCTTAACTGAAAAAAACAAATGAAACAGAAAAAACTAATTTTAGATTTAATATACTAACAACATTTACGTATTTAATTGGAATTGTAATTTTAATACAATTATTTAATATTCAAATAGTAAAAGGAAGTGAATATCGTGAAACTTCTAATACTAAACTAACTAGAGAATCAAGAATAGAAGCAGTTAGAGGAAATATTTTAGATTCTTCAGGAAATGTTTTAGTTTCCACTGATATGACATTTTCATTAGAGATGTATAAAACAAAAGTAGAAGATAAGGTGCTTAATTCTTCAATTTCACTTATGACTAAAATATTAACTCAAAATGGTGATTCTTATAATGATAATTTTCCAATAAGTATAAATCCATTTCAGTTTAATTTTGGATCAGATGAAGAAATACTTGAGTGGAAGAAAAAGTTTGATTTACCTGAAACAGCATCTGCTCAAGAATCATTTTATTTGTTAAGAGATAAATATAAGATAGAAAGTGAAGATGTTGAAGAGATTAGAAGAATATTAGGAATAAGATATGAAATATCAACAAAAGGTTATTCTGCTACAAAATCAATACAAATAGCTAAAGAAATTTCAAGAAATAGTGCAGTTCAACTTCAGGAAAATGGAGCAAATCTTACAGGAGTAAATGTTGTAGTTGAACCAATTAGGGTTTATCATACAGGAAATCTTGCATCACATATAATAGGATATATGGGAAAAATTTCTGAAAATAATAAAGAAGATTTTGCTAAATTAGGTGATGATTATGAATATGAAAATGATGATAAAGTTGGACAAACAGGAATAGAAAATGTATTTGAACAATATCTTCGAGGAACAGATGGTATTAAACAGATAGATATGGATGTTGATGGAGCAATTACAGGAGAATATACTTCAAAAGAAGCAATAGGGGGTTCAAATATAGTTTTAACAATAGATGCAAATTTACAAAGAGTTACAGAAAATGCATTAGCAGCAAATATTGAAAAAATAAGAAATGCAGGATTCCCAAATAGTGAACCTAGAGATGTAAAAGGAGGAGTAGCTGTTGTAACTAATGTAAAAACAGGAGAAATATTATCAATGGCAAGTCTTCCAGAGTATGATCCATCAGATTTTTATAATGGAATTTCATCAGAAAAACTAGCTGAATATAATGAAAATGGAGCATGGATTAATAAGGCTATACAAAGTGTATATGCTCCTGGTTCTACATTTAAAATGGTAACAGCTATTGCAGGTTTACAAGAAGGACAAATTACAACTACAGAACAGATAAATGATACAGGAATTTATCCTAGGGCTCATCAACCACATTGTTGGTATTATGATTCATATCATACAGGTCATGGATATATAAATGTATCTACAGCAATCCAAAAATCATGTAATTACTTCTTTTATGAAGTTGGATATAGAATAGGAATAGATAATTTAGATAGATATGCAAAATTTTTCGGACTAGGATCTAAAACAGGGGTAGAACTTACATCAGAAAAATCTGGCGTACTTGCCAGCAGAGAAATCACAGATGAAAAAGGACAATCTTGGACTGTAGGAGATACAATAGTTGCATCCATAGGTCAAGGATATAATAGTTTCACACCAGTACAAATGGCAAAATATATTTCAATACTAGTAAATGGTGGTCATCAGATTGATCTTACGTTAATAAAAAGTGTTGTTCAATCAAATGGAACTCAAGTTTCAAAATCTACAATAGAAGAATTTGTTAATAAAAAACTAGGCATTAATAATGAGGAAACAAACGAAGATATTCAACTAAATCCAGATGCAGTAAAAGCAGTATTAGATGGAATGTTATCTGTTACTGATGATACTGGAGGAACTGCATATTCTATATTTAAAGATTTTAATATAGAAGTTGGTGGAAAGACAGGTTCAGCAGAAACTTCGTCATCAGATGTAAACGCATGGTTTGTTGGATTTGCACCTTTTAATGATCCAGAAATTGCAGTAGTGGTTTTAGTTGAAAACGGTGGACATGGATACTATACAGCTGAAGTGGTAAGGGAAATCATTGCAGAGTACTTTGGAATGAATGTTGAACAAATTACTGAAGATATGTCTACTTCTTCTGAAATGGAATCTTTTAGATAAAAGAAGGAGGAAAGCAAAATGTTAAACAACATTAAGATTAGTCAAACTCTTAATGAAATAGTATTGAACATAAATGTTGTGGCAAGTTTACCAGAGATACTAGAAGAGCTTGATTCAAAATTACCAAAGCTAAAAAGTTTTTATAAAACTTCAAAATTACCAATGAAAATTACAGGTAAATTATTCACAGAAAATGAAATGGAAAAAATTACAGATAAAATAAACTCAGAAATAGAAGTTTTAATAAAATATGATGATCCTTCAGATTTATTGGGATTACATGCGATTAAAAAAACATTTGAAACAGATACAGAAATTTCAGAAACGAAATACATTCAAAATTCAATCAGGTCTGGTCAAAAAGAAGAGTATTCTGGAAGTTTAGTTATTATGGGAGATGTTAATTTTGGTGCAGAAGTTGTAGCAGGTGGAAATATAGCAATTTTAGGTACTCTTAGAGGAGTAGCACATGCAGGTGCAAATGGAAATATAAAAGCTATAGTTTCAGCAAGTTGTATGGATGTTACTCAAGTTAGAATAGGAAATCTTGTAAAAGAGATAGGAGAAAAGATTGATAAAACATCTATCTGTGAAATAGAAAGTGGAAAAATAGTAATTAAATAAAAAGTAAAAAAAGATGAAGTGAAATTGAAAATACTTCATCTTTTATTTTATTAATAAAATCAAAATAATTATTAAAATGTAATCATCACTTTTTTCTATAATTAGAAATAGAATAATAGATAATATAAGTAAATTATCTTTAGAAATACCCATTTGTTCAAATTGTTGTAATATACTGGAAGAAATATTTTCCAAATTTAAGTTTTCCATTATACCTCCTAATATAATTTATGTTTCTTCCCTATTGAATCGAATCATTATTCAATATATCTAATATACTAAGAATATTTACAATTTTTATGTATTCATCTATTTTTTTTTGCTTTTCAGAACTGAGAAACGGTTTAAGGGCTTGAAGAAGAGAACTTCTTGGATTTTTTGAATTATTTAAGTTATCAGCAATTTTTTTAAATTTTAGAATAGTATTTATATCAATATTTATACCATTTTTTTCGGAATCATTTTTATCATTATTTTCATTTTTTATATTATTATCAATATAATCTTCTAATTTAATATCTTTTTCTTTTAATATATCTGAGAATTTATTTATAACATTAGATATATCGTTCTCTTCCATAGTATCACCACCTATATTTTTTTTGCGGGCGCCCAATGAGCGCCCCTACATTTCAATTATAAATTATCAGCTTAATATAATATTTTTATTTTCACACTGTATGGTCGTTAATCGAACGCCCGCATAAAATTTGTACATCAAAATACAAAACCCATGTTGATTCTGTATGGGCGTTAATCGGACGCTCGCATAAATTTATACATCAAAATACAAAATTTATGTTCATTCTGTAGGGGCGCTCATTGGGCGCCCGCATAAATATATACATCAAAACACAAAACCCATGTTGATTCTGTATGGGCGTTAATCAAACGCCTGCATAAATTTATACATCAAAACACAAAATTTATGTTCATTCTGTAGGGGCGCTCATTGGGCGCCCGCATAAAATTTATACATCAAAATACAAAATTTATGTTCATTCTGTATGGGCATTCATCGGACGCCCGCATAAATTTATACATCAAAATACAAAATTTATGTTGATTCTGTAGGGGCGCTCATTGGGCGCCCGCATAAAATTTATACATCAAAATACAAAATTTATGTTCATTCTGTATGGGCATTCATCGGACGCCCGCATAAAATTTGTACATCAAAATACAAAACCCATGTTCATTCTGTATGGGCATTCATCGGACGCCCGCATAAATTTATACATCAAAATACAAAATTTATGTTCATTCTGTATGGGCGTTAATCAAACGCTCGCATAAATTTATAAATCAAAATACAAAATTTATATTCGTTCTGTAGGGGCGCTCATTGGGCGCCCGCTTGAATTTTAAAATCATAAATCGTACATATGAAAATGCGATTTACAAAATAAATTCGTAAAACAGATTATATGAAAAAATTTTTTCTTGTGCCTGGTGAGCGCCCCTACGTTTTATTATTGTTATTATTATTATTATTGTTATTTAAAATTTGTTGAGCTATTTTTAAATTTTTTTCAAGCTCAGCTTTATCCATTTTCGCAAGCTTAGCTAACATTTGATTTAAATCTAAATTATCCATTATAATCCTCCTCTGACGTAAATTATAATTGGTAATGTATTCCTACGGTTGAAGTCATTTGATTAAATTTTATAGTATTTTCTTTTTACCTACAATATAATATGCAAGATAATAAAATTAAATGAATGATGAATACAAAAAAACAAATTAAAAAATATCTTATTTATTGATTTCCCTAATAAAATTTTAAAAATAAAAACAAATAAACATAAAAACTAAACTCAATTTTAAAAAGCCTACCTAATTAGACAAAAAAAGACACGAAAGTATTGGAAAAATAAGAAAAAATATACAAAAAGGGTTGAAAAAGTTTACATAAGGGTTTATAATAGAATTGTATGGTATGTTTTAAAAAAGTATTATTAGATTTATAAAAATGTAATGAAAACTTTATATAAAAGAAATATATTTTCATACTACGAAAATCCGTAATTTTTTTTAAAAAAATAATCCATATAATCCCTGATTTTAAATACTTTTAGCTCTTGACTAATATAAAAAAGGCTTTAAAATATATATTAAAGACTTTTAGTATTTTGAAAGGGAGGCAATAACGAAAGATGAACATCATCAAGAAGGTGATTGCAATATTCTCGATATTCGTTATAACATTTACAGATTTTGCATTTTTAAGTAAAGCATATGCAACGACTCTTCTAGAATCAATATTTTCCAATGTTGACTATGATGCAGAAAAAAATATTGAGTTTGATGCATATTTTGAAGATGCCGAGAAGAACAAATCTTATTCGGTTTTTAGTGATGTAAATGGGGATGATGTTAATCTTAATGTTAATTTGACTATTCAGAACTCTGGATATTTAAAAGATTCCATAATAGAAATAGTTTCAAAAGATGATTCAGAGTTAAATTTCAAGGTTAATGGAAAAATTGAAGAATCAGATTTTGTTAAGAGTTTTGAAAATAATAAAATTATTTTAAAACAAATAAATAAAAACTGTGGAGTAAATTTTCAAATACCTCTTACATATGTTCAAGAAGAATATATTTCGCTAGATAAAATTAGTAAAGATTTTGTAGTTAAAATTACTGGAACATACGTAAATAGCATGGCAGAAGAAAAAAATGTTAGTAAAGAGGTTTTATTAAATTTAACTTGGACCGATAAAAGAGAAATAAGTTTGGAAAGTGAAGTAAAAAAATATATTTCATATTCAGAAAATGATGAAAATGGAATAATATTACAACAACTTATTAAAGTAGATTCAAAACAAAACAAATCTGGAGCAGTAAAGTCTACAAAATTAGAAATTCAAATACCCAAAATAGAAGGAGCTGAAACAGTTATAACAGATGTTATCGCAAATTCTACTTTAGGAACTGATGGAAAAGAATTAGAAGATGTAGATTTTACAGATGAAAATTGGAATTATGAAAATGATATTTTAACAATATATAAAGAAAACAAATTACAACTAGTAGAAGAATCAAATATAAATGAAACTGATACATTAAAGTCAGAAAATAATTTAGAAAAAGCTGAAAAATATTTTAGTGTGTCAGGAATAGATGAATATTTAATTACATATAAAATCAAAAATGTAAATAATATAAATCAAAATATAACATCAAAAGTAAAAGCTGAAGTTACTACTTTTGGAATAGAAGATATAAAAAATTATAAAGAAGAAACTTTTATATACAACTTAACAGAAGAAATTAATCAAATAGTTTCTTATGAAATAAAAAACAAAGCTGAGTCTATTTCAAAAGGTTATACATATTACAATATAGAAAATGAAAATAGTTTATATGAAATTGAGTATAATACGAAAGCAATTCTAAATATATCTAATAAAGATATAGTAGATGAAATATATATAAAAGATATATCTAATAACTATATAGACAAAGAAAACATGCAACATGAACTTACAGATATATATTATAAAGAAGTTTCAATATCAAAAAAGGTTTTTGATGATATTTTAGGTAAAAATGGATTTATAGAAATCCAAAGGCAAGATGGTTCAATTATAGCAAAAATTACTAAAATCATGGAACTAGATGAAAATGGAAACTATATATTCAAATTTGATGAATATTCAATAGATAAAATAAATATTAAAACTAGTAAACCAATTAAAAATGGAAACTTATTATTAAATATAGTAAGAGTTCAAAAAGGTACTAATTATGATAAAAGCCAATTCTCAAATTTTGATTATATTGCACTTAATTCAGAAGCTACTGCAAAATATTCTAATAAAGAAGAAATATCGCAATTAGGCACAGAACAAATTTTAATAAAGCTAGAAGATACTAAAACAAAAGCAAATTTGGAATTAAGTAAAAAAACAGTTTCAACTCAAACTTTAACAAATGCCCAAATAAAAATAAAACTTAATAACCAAAAAATAGAATCAGATATATATGGACATTCAAAATTTGAAATATTATTCCCAGAAAATATAGAAGAATTTGAACTTACAGACTTAAATATTATATATGGTGAGGGATTAAATATAGCTAGTTTTGAAACTATAAAAAATGAACAAGGTAGAATTTTATTAAGAATTATATTAGATGGAAAACAATCAAATATTAGTTCAGGAACAATTACATCAGGAACAAATTTGGTAATAAATTCTAAAATAAAAGCAAAAAATAACCCAACTCTTCAAAAAGAATCAATAGAACTTACTTTTGAAAATTCTGAATCAACAAATTATGAAAATAATGCAAAAGATGTTCAGAAAATTCAATATGTTTTTAATGAAGAAGAGGATAATATAAATAATATTGAACAAGAAGATAGTACAGAAAATTTAATAATTAAAACAAAATCAGTACAAGCAAAAAAGATATATGCAAAATCAGAAAAAGTATTAAATACAGGTCAAATTTCTGGATGTATATGGCTAGATGAAAACAAAAACGGAATTAGAGAATCCACAGAAAAGCCAAAAAAATCTAATAAAGTTTTTCTAGTAGATTCAGATACAAAACAAATTAAACAAGAGCAAACAACAGATTCAGATGGAAGATATACATTTAAGGAATTAGAGTCAGGTAATTATTTCATTGTATTTGAATACGATGAATCAAAATATAAATTATCTAAATATCAAGCCGATAATGCTACAATAGCAAATAATTCTGATGTTATTACAACATCTATAAATAAAAAAGGTAAAACATCAAATGTTGCAATAACAGATGCAATTGTAGTAGATGGTAAAGAAATTGTAAATATAGATATGGGCTTAGAAAAAGCTGAAATATTTGATTTAGAACTTACAAATACAATAGATAAAATTACAATAAAAGGAAAATTTAATACCAGAACAATTGAATATGATAATTCAAAACTTGCAAAAGTTGAGATATTAGATAAAAAACTTTCATCATCTAAAGTATATATTCATTATAAAATTAAAATTACAAATAAAGGAGATGTTGAAGGTTATGCTAAAAGAATTGTTGATTATATACCAGAAGATTTAATTTTTGAAAAAGAATTAAATCCAAAGTGGTATAAAGGATCAGATAATAATCTTTACTCAACAGCTTTTGCCAAAAAAACTATTGAAAAAGGCAAAAGTGAAGAAATAGATTTAGTACTAACAAAGGAAATGACAGAAGAAAATACCGGTCTTGTTAATAATATTGCTGAGATATCAGAAGATTACAATATTTTTGGACTTTCAGATATTAACTCAAAGCCTGGAAATAAAGTTCAAACTGAGAATGATTACAGTTCAGCTGATGTTATAATAACAGTTAAAACTGGTAGAATATTTATATATACTTCAGTAACATTTACTACTTTGTTACTTGGAGGAATTCTAGTATTTATAATAGTTAATAATATTAAATTTAAATTAAGAAAAAGAAAGGATGGTGCAATTTAGAATGAATATTAAGAAAATAAGTAGTTATTTGATAAAAATATTAATAATAACTATATTTATCATTTTAAGCACTATGCAATTTGTTGCAGAATCAGTAAAACTAGTAGATAATGAATATTATAGTATCCCTGAAGGTATTTCAGTTGATGGAAGTGCTTTTTATCCACCACATAATTGGGATGGTACCAGAGGTTTAGGTAAAGATGAAACTGTTGATAAAACAGTATGGGATGGGGGTGCTAGTGGTATTTTATGTGATGATGAAGGAATTAAAATAGGATATAATCCAGCTGAATACCACGCAGTAGGAAGTTCAGAAGGTAATGCATTCACAGCATTTATACATGCTCATTCAGACATTTACGGAAGTAACTTTGTAAATACAGAGTGTGCAAGAATAACACAGATAGCATGGTGGCAATTCAGATTTAGAGGCGTAGAAATGGATAATTCTGCATGGAATATTACGAAAAATTTATTAAATGAAGAAAGTAGAGTAGATAATAGACCTAAAAATGACGATAAAATAAAAGCTGGTTATAAACCACAAGGCGAGTTAACAAATGAAACATTAATAGATGGAGCTTTGAATTCTATTGAAGATGGTTTATCTGACCCTTTAAAAAGTAAAATAATAAATGAATGCTTTGTTTTTGATGATGAAAATGATAAGAAACCATCAGAATTATATGAAAATGTTAGAAAATTATTTAATGATGGAGAAATAGATGAAGATAAATATAATCAAATTACTTATTTAATTAATAAAGGTTTTGATTCAGTTGCAAAAGAAGCTATAAATAAAAATTTTAATGAAGAAACTGGAGAATATGACAAAGAAGATAGTTCAGATGATTCAGATGATTCAGATGATGAAAAATATAAGTATAGTAGTTCTTTTGTTGGAGCTGATGATTTATATTCATGGGCAAAAGAGTTTTATACATATACTAAATTATTCTTGGATGGAACAGAATTAAAAGATGAATATAAACCTAAAGTTGTTACTAAAAAAGCAGATGGATTATCAGAAGATACTAAGATTTCATTTGATAAACAAACACAATGTTATATTATGGGTCCAATTAAAATTATTTACCCTTATTATGAATATAATAATAAATTATTTGCAGGTATTACTGATGTAAAATTATCTTATACAAATACAGATGATAAAATTATTGAAGTAGATAGAACAACTAAAGATATTGATGGATTAGAAGCAGGACAATGGAACTTTCTTTTAACAAAACCTGAAAATGTACCAGAAAGTGGTGATGAAGTTTATATTGCTTTAAAATATAGTGAAGATATTAAAAGTATATCTAATATGAATATTAAAGCAAAATATATGTCATATTTTAGTGCCGGATGGACTGAATGGGAAGGAACAGAACAAGTAACAGTAGAAACTAGTAGAAAGTATAAATTTACAGATCCTTATTATAAAAAAGATTATAAAGAAGATGGAAAGTATGATGATTATGATGGAAAGGGACCATATGATTGGGTGTCAAAAGATAGGGATGTAACAGTAGAACCAGGTGAGCCTTTTCCATATGATAAATATCCTAATGCTATTGTAAACAGTGTTGAGGTCGTAACAAAAAATTATTCCAAAACTACTCAGCCTTTAACTACACCTCATGAAAATAGAATATTTTTTAACGAAAAAGAAGCTTCAACTGATTTCCCTACACCAATGGATGATTTAGTATTAACTAAAAAAGCAGTAGACGAAGATGGAAATGTAATTGAATCAGATGATGAATTCAATTTCCAAGTATGGATTGAAGATGATGGTATTAGTGATCATAAAATAGTTGAAGATTTTGATGGAACAACATATTATTTATGGAGAAATAATGTTGTAGTACAAGCAAATAAAACTACTACAGTTGATATGCCATATTATTATCCAGAAAATTACGGTGGAAAGAAACCAAGAGTTGTTATTGTTGAAACAGACTCAATGGGAATTAAATATACATTATATAAAGAGATAAAAGATTTATTAGATAAAGAAGATGCAAAAGTTTTAAAAGAAGCATTAAGAAATCTAGGAATTGATGCTATAAAACCAGATTCAATTTGGCTTTCTGGAGGATACATAGTTCCTGATAAAATAGATGGTTTAGGTACAGGTGTAACTTATAAAGGAGACGGAGTATATTATCTAGACGGAAACAACCTTGAAGTTACAGCAGTAAATATTAAAGAACAAAAACATGGACATTTATCTATAACTAAGAAAATGAGAAAAGAATATTATACACAAGATGAAGTATTTAATATGTCTTTAGATTTAACAGTTGATGGAGAAAATACAACAGCAAATATTCCATTAAGAATTCAAAAAGATCCTTATAGTGAGGGATATAAAATTACATTAAAAGATGGAACTGTAGTTAATGGTATTATTGAAGGAAGTTCAGATGATAATTACTATTATGCAACTTGGACAAGTGGAGAAATAAAATGGAATAGTGGAAATCTACCAACATATTATGTAGAGGAAAAATTAGAAGGAGATCAAATAGATAAATATACTCCTATAGATATATCAAATGCAAGTGGTTATATTAGTGAATGTAATCAAAAACATTCTTCAGATATTTTATCTGGTGACTATAAAGTTGAACCTGTAGAAGTTGAAATAGAAAATGTTTCTGATTCAACTATAACAACTGAAGTAGAAAAACAAGTAGTTGACCAAGATGGAAATCCTAATGAAATAGAAATAGATAAAGATTATTTAGTTGATATAACTTATACTGGTGATATAGATGGAGAAAGAGTTGAATTAGGAGATTCTTCTACAGTTGAGATTTCACCAAAAGGTAAAGTAGGTAAATATTCAATTAGTAAAAGACCAGAAGTAGAACAATACTATGTAAGAATAGATGAACATGAAAATACAGATGGTTCTTTCTGGAAAGATTTTGAAGCTGTTTATGCAAATGGTGACAAAGAAGAACCTATAAGTGAAGAAGATATTGAAATTGTTTATGAGAAAGATCAATATGGAACAGATACAGAAAAAATTGATTATATTGAAATAAAAATCAATTCAGAAAAAATAAATTCATTTAAAATAAAATTTAAAGTAAAAAATACAATGTCATTCACAGGACTTACATTAAAAAAATCTTGTCCTGATTTTGAAGCATTAAAAAAATTAGGAATAAATACATTCTATTTCAAAATAGAACCTGTATCAATAAATTATTTTAAAAGACCTTTTGGCTTAGATGTTTCTTTCTATGAAACTTATAAAAATCTATTTAATGATGATAGATATTTAAAAGATGAAAATGGAAACTTATATAAAGACAAAGTTATAGTAAAGGTTACAGAAGACGATGGTTTTGTTTTAAATAGTAACGTAATTCCATTTACTTCTATACCTCTTCAAATAACTGAGGTTGATCAGTTTGGAGTTGCATATAGTGATTTTGCATTAAATTCTTATGATAGTGAAGAAGATTATCAAAATTCTATATGGAATATATGTTATCCAACTGATGGAGAAGGATATAATTTCTATAGATTTAACCAATATGCAAAAGAATCTGATATTCCATTTGGAACAGATGCGGTTACAGCGGTTTTTGCCAATAAAGGAGGACCTATAGGAGAAAGATTAAGAATTAAGAAAAAATTATCAAGTCATAATGGAAATGTTAATGTTGAAGAATTTTTTGAAGAAAATCCAAACTTTGAATTTAGATTTAAAGTTTTTGCAGAAATAAATTTTGATTATTATGATATGACTCACATACATTCAGATGGCGATGGAATGGAAAACTATGAAGACATTACAAATGAATATTTTGGAGGATATGAAGTAGTTATCAATAGATCAAATTATGAAAGCGGAGTTACTTCTAAAAATATTCCAAAAAATAAATATACTGGAAAATTTATAGTTAAAGAACTTTTAGATAATGGAGAAAGTGGATTATTTAGACCAAATGGTAATAATACATATGACACATGGATAATTGATTCAAATACAGTTACAGTTGAAAGCGAAGATCTAATACCTACAGTTGAGGTAGAAGCAGAAAACTTTGTTGGAAGAATACAATTAGATAAAAGTATTGAACCTTTTGAAGATGGAGAGGAATTCTACTTTAGAATGTTCGAAAACGGCAAAGATGTTACAGAAAAATACTTTGGAGTTAGTAAAGTTACTATAACAAAAGCAATACATGATCAAGATGGAATAATATCTTCAGATGTTTATGGAAATCATGAATTTACAATAGTTGAATATGATGATAAAGATTATAAATATGAAGATAGAGCAGATAGTGATAGTGATTATTGGAACTTATTTACACCAGATAATAATGGTACATGGACATTTACAATGAGTGGTGAAGATTTAAATGAAGATGCTATAAGACTTATTGAAGCTAAGAATTATAAAGATAGAAGAATTCAAGTTAGAAAAACTGTATCAGATTCTTCTGATGAAGATAAAACATATTATTTTGATGTATATGTAAAAGGAGAAGATATAAAATATGGAACAGAATCAGATGGTGTAATTAATTCTACAGATATAAAAGATGAATTAAAAGATGCTGAAGGTTATCAAAAATTAACTACATTACAAGCAACAGTTAAAGCTGGAGAAACTACTTCTGAATGGGTATCTACTGATTATATAAGATTTAGTGGAGATAAAATTAGTTATAAAGTAATAGAAGTAGACGAAAATGGAGTTTCTTATTCTGAATATAATTCAGATCCAAGTGCATATACAGGAACATTCTGGAACAGTGGAGTAATTCCAAATAATGATGGTGTTTGGTCAGGAACTCTTAATAAAGAGATAACAAAAAGAGAAGGCGAAATAGAAAAGGTTGAAGCTGTAAACTCTGAAAAAGAGCCAATTTGGATTAGCTTATCAAAATCTGTTTTAAATAAAAATAATAAAATAGAACCAATTGCTGATGGAGAGAAATTCATTTACAATATAGATGTAACAGGATATGGAACAGAAAGAGTTGAAATAACTAAGGAAAATCCAACATGGAGAAAAGCATATTTTGTAGAAAAAGGTGAAACTTTAATAGTAACAGCAACAGAGGTAGATGATCAAGGTAGAACATATGAAAATAGAGGAGATTCTGAGTTCTGGAAAGAATTTGTTCCAGCTGATGGAAAAGGAATTATAACTAAAGAAGTTAAATTTGATGGCTCAAGTTTAGATATCAAATTGGAAGGAACAAACATAAAAAAATCACAAGGTAAATTAAAAATTATAAAAGAGAAAAAACCATTTGTAGATGGCGAAAGATTCTATTTTACAATAAATAATTTATCTCAAGAAGAATTAGCAAACATGTTTAGTTCAGCAGAAACAGCTACAGTTGGAGGAAAAGGTGCTATAGTTTTAACTTATAATAATCCTATTGCTATATCTAATGATATAGATTGGATATCAGATTTTGCACCAAAATATACAATCACTGAGGTAGACGAAAATGGAAATGCTTATGGTGATTTAACAGAAGAGCAAAGAAAAGATTCAGCGATTTGGAGTGTTTGTAACCCAGAAGATGGTGGAGTTCATACAATTACTTTACAATCAGATTCAGAAAGTCCTGCTACAGTAAGTACATGTATTCAAGTAAATAATTCAGAAAAATATTCTTTCACAATTAAGAAAGAAGTTAAGAGTGCTAGTTTAGATATAACTGATGAATCTATTGTAGAAAATCATAAAGAATTTTATTTTAAAGTAATAGATATAAAAAATAATAAAACTTTAAATGAAGAAGAATTAAAAGATATACTTGAAGATAAGTATGCTACATATGTAAAAACTTTATCTAATGGAATTGCAGTAGTAACTCTAAATGAAAATAATTATAGTGAAGGTGTTATTTCTAAGAAAATAGATAAATCTCTACAATATAAAATAGTTGAAGTTGATGATAATGGTGATGAATATAGTGAAACTTCAGCTAGCGAATATTGGAAAGAATTTACTCCTGAAAGAACAGAATGGATTGCATCTGAAAAGAACCCAACTGTCACAGCAATCAACTATTCAAGCGATAATTATTGGGCACAGGTAAATGTATCAAAAATATTTAATGGTAATTGGAAAGATGGAGATTATGAAATACTTGTACAAATTTCTACAGATGGTGGAAATAGTTGGGATACACTAAAATCATTTACATTTAATCCAAATGATTACTCAGGAAAATATGTAACTGGTAATCCAGATGAAATAGATTCAGATAATTATGATGCTAGATTAACATGGAAACAAGGAGATGTTGCTCCTAAAATAAGATTTAGAGAAACAACTGATACTGGTAAAAAAGTAACATATAGAATTAATGATGAAACTGTAGAAGAAAATACAGAATATCAATTATCAGACGGTAAAGGAATGCAATGTTCATTAGAGTGTACAAATGGTGGTTCTAATCCAGATAGACATTATGGAAATATATTAGTAAAGAAATCATTAGATTATAATGCAAATATATCATTTACATTTAATTATCAATATAAGAAAGACGGCGAAGATTGGGGACCAGTAAAAACTCTTATAGTTCCTGCAAATGGTGTGGCAAGTACAGAAGTAATTTCATGGGATGATGGAGAAGAAAATCCTGAATTTAGAATTTGGGAAGTTGAAGATTTTGATTATACACTTAAATCAATTAGTATTGTTAATGCAGATAAAGTTGAAAATGCACAAAAATATAATTCAAATGGTGTACAAGGAAAATTGAACTGTACAAAACATAAAACTGAAAATCAACCTCAAGTTGAAGTAAGTGCTGAAAACTCAGGAAGTGGTCATCGTGGAGGTTTAAAGATATTAAAGAAATTTAATGTAATTGAAGAAAAAGGCGGAGTAACAGTTGAAGATATAATGAAAGATTTGAAGGCTATATCTCCAGATTATGAATTCAAATTTATAGTTAATATTTACAATGATAATAATATAGGATCATTTAACTATAAAGGTGTAGAATATTCTAATGATAATGTTGCAAGAGTTGAAATGTCTGTATCAATAGATGAATTATTAAGTGCTATGTCAAGTAGTGGAAAATCTACTTCTGAAGTTCAAATTGGAGATGTAATTGAAGTTTCTTGGAAAGGTGATAAAGCTCCAAAATTTGAAGTAGAAGAAGAAAATTCAGGAAAATTCTGGCATGGAACAATAGTAGATGGCTCTTCTACACAATTTGTTGAAGGTAAAACAATTGATGTATTATTTGTAAATGAATATACAGTTACAATTGATATGGGATTATATACAAAACTTGCTGGATTAGTATGGGAAGACTCTTATAATAAAGATAAAGACGGCACAACAGCAGGAATTGATGCAGATGGTGTATATGAATTAGGTGAAAAATTAGTAGATAATGTTTATGTAGTACCAGTAAGGGTATTAAGTGACGGAGAAACAGAAATAAGAGCAAGAAATAGTGATTCAACATATGGTGGATTTATTAAAAACGGTGGAAAAGATTATTATTATATTTCAAATAGTGATAATGGTAGATGGCATTTTGAAGATGTAGAAGTACCAGCTAAGAGAAGTGGTGAAGAATCATTTGAAGATATATATTATGATATAGAATTTTACTATGATGGTACATTATATGAACCAACTGAATTCTTGGCTGAATTAGGTGGTGTTGCAGAAGCATATAAGAGCTTGCAAACAGGAGAAAAAGCAGAATATTTTGATAATTCATTTGCAATAGAATCTTCTGATGGAAAAGATAGAAAAAAATATAATGCTCAATTTGCAACTGTTACAGGAGATCAACCATTTAATGGTGCAGTTGATCCAGATACAGTTTCAACTGTAGGAAAAGTATTAGATTCTAATGGTAATGAAAAATCATATGTTGATTATAAAACTGTTGCAATAGCAGGTTCAGGAGATAATGAAGTATTAAGATATATCTCTAATGGAACATTAAGAAGTTTATCTCCAGATAATCCAGAAAGTGAAGATTATATAAATAATAACTTATTTATGAAAGCAACAACAGAAAATGCTGGTTTAACATATTTCTTTGGATATGACTTTGCTTTAACAGAAGATATGTTAAGAATTGTTGAGAAGGATAGTGTACATTATTACTATGGAATTAACGTTTTAGATATAGATTATGCTGAACATATAAACTTAGGATTGAAAAAGAGACAAAGAGCTGAATTAATGGTTGACAAAACAATAGATAGTGCAACAATAATAGTAAATGATAAATATAAAACTTATTATCTAAACAATAATGCATCAACTAGAGATAGTTTATCTGCTATTATTAAAGATTTAACTAAAGATTTAAATAATAAAGATGTTTTTGGAAACCTACAAGATTATATTAATAATGATGAAGTTAAATCTGACTTAAATATATATCAATCAGATTATAACTATAGAGTAGCTGCATATCAAGGAACACCAGTTGCTACTGCTTTAGATAGATTCTATCAAGCAATAAATGGTGGAGTTGAAAATGATGCTATTAAATCAAAAGAATTAAAGGTATTTTTAACATATAAAGTAAAAATTAAAAATGCATCAGGAGATTATGATGTTAAAGTTAAATATTTAGATGATTACTATAGTTCTGATTTAACTTATGTTGACGTAGCTAGTGGTTATAACTATATGGGTGGTACAATTAAAGATGGTAACAACAATAGAGATGGTCATGGCGATCAACCAGGATTATGGGCTTATATTGAACAAGATCAAAAAGAAGAAACAAACTTAACAAACCTATTTGCTTCAGAGGAAAATTATTACAAAAACTCAATAACAAGTGATAATATTAAACGATTAGAAACTATTTCAACAAATGTCGGAACATCATATAATAAAGATAGAATTGATTTAAATAAAGATGACAAACATGGTGTACAAATAGGAAGTGGAAAACAAAAAACATATTATTTAACATATAAAGTTGGAAATGTAAATCAATTCTTAGCAGATGCAAGAGGTATATTATTTGAACTTGGTGAAAAGAGAAATTATGCTGAAGTTCAAGAATTTACTCCATATATTTCTGGTACAAAATATAAAGATTATGCAGGTGTACTTGATAGATATTCAGCACCAGGAAGTTTAAATATGCAAGATTATTCAACATATATGGAACAAGATACAGATTTTGCAATAGTAGATTTAATGTCAAATCCAGATGCAAATCCAAGAACAATATCTGGAACAGCATGGCTAGATAGTGAAAGTGAAGAATTTAATAATCAAATTATTGGTAATGGTAGAATAGATGGTGAAAATGATAAACCATTAGAAGGATATACAGCAAGACTTGTTCAAGTAATTGATGTTCCAACAGTAGATGATACTACTGGAAAAATTACTGATAATTATGAAGAATATGAATTCTATTGGGACAATGCAAATAGTGTAACAGATGCAAATGGTAAATATACAATAAATGGTTATACTTCTAACGGTATTGTAAATAAAGGTTTAATGCCAGGTAACTTTATTGTAAGATTTAATTACGGTGATGAATATAATGAGGCTGGAATAAATGGTGAGGATTACAAAACAACTATTTATCAAGTAGATGGAAATCTAAAAGCTACTGGTGGTGCAGAATATGTAAATAATGAGTGGATTGCAGAAAAGGATACAGATGGATATGATATATTCAGTATTCCTGAAAATAATAACCAATTTAGAGATAATGAAGCAAGAAGATTGAAAATAATTAAAGATACTTATGAATTAGATAATGATAAAACAGCAACATTTAATGTAGCAGGACAAACAAGAGAAACTTATGTTGATAATATGAAAGCAGATTATGATAAACAAATAAACGATGGAAAATATCCTGATTATGCAAAACAATATGACGAATTTACAAATAAACTATATCAACCACTTGAAATTCAACAAAATGGTGATTATGCATATGATAATGGACGTTTAACTAAAGCTAATGGATATGCAATGTTTGCAGATACAGCAAAAATGAATTTACCAGTTGAAAATCCAAACTTAGAAGCAAAGAGTGCAGACGATTTAAATGCACAAACTGAAGGTTATGAAATTGCATCTGTAAACTTTGGATTAGAAGAAAGATCTAAAACAGATTTTTATATGGATAAACAAATTGAACAAATTAAATTAACAACATCAAGTGATAATGAATTCTTCAATTTAGATTGTGATATAAATTACTATTATGGTGAAACTGAAGAAGACATCAAAAATAATAATAAAATTGAAGATGGATATGAACTATATAAAGTAAAAGATGATATTTGGGTACAAATAATTCCAAAAGCCGAAGTAAAAGGAATTAGTAATTTACAATCATTAAGAGATGTTCTAGATGAAGACAATAATGAAACTAGAAAAGGATTTAAATATATAAATACTGATTCAATAGTTTTACAAGGATTAACAATGGAGATAAAATACAGATTTACAGTATTTAACTTAAGTGAAACTGATACTTATGGAGAAAAATTAGATGAAATATTGTATGGTGAAAACTACTTAGATAGTGAAAAAATAAATAATGCATTTAATAGTGTAATAGATAAATTATCTTCTCCAGAATATCAAATAGCACCTGATAATGGACATTTGAATTTCTTGTATGAAGGAAATGAAGATTATTCTGGACCAAAATCTTATGGTAGATATTTAGGAAATACATACTATAGAGGATTTAATGGAGAAACTGGAAACTATTCAAAATGGGATACTGATAAAGTTGTTACAACTACAGTTCGTCAAATGATTGATTATGTTGATAATGACATTGGTGTATCTGAAATTGGTGCAACACAAGGTGAAAACGGAGAATTGTGGCAGATTAGAGAAAACAACATAGAATCTTTAGGAGATATTTTAGATAATAATATATTTGTTGATGGTAAAGTATATAATGAATTGTCAACAAGCAATGTACCATATAATAATATTTTATTAACAGCAGATTCTAAAGAATACAATTCAAACTTTGTAAAGAGATTGATTCCAAAGGATTCAGAATTAGATAATAATAATCATGGTGATGATATAAAAGATTGTACATCATCAACAAGCTTAACAGAAACTAAAGAATTTTCAGCAACAGATAAAGGTGATACAGGTATAGATAACTATGCTGAAATAGTATTAGTTGAAAATACAGTTGGTAGAAGAGATGTAGAGACAGTTTATGGTAACTATGATCCAAGATCTGGAGCTCAATTCACAACAGAAAGAGACGAATCTTCAACTGAAATTATCACATTATCACCTCCAACAGGTAATGAAGAAAATGAAAGAGAAATGTTATCATGGATGTCAGTAGTTATAGCAATTGCATTAGTAGCTGGAGGAACTACAGGAATTTCAATTGGAATTATCAAAAAGAGTAAAAAACAAAAATTTGATGATGAAGAATAATAAATAAAAAACAAGTCGCAAAAATGCGACTTGTTTTTTTTTTAAATAAATTAATTTTTTACTTGTCTTTTTAGACAAATTATAATAGAATATAGAAAAAATTAAGAGATTTAAAATTAAATTATCACAAATTGAAGAAAACTTTTATAATATGAATCTTAAATATGACAAAAAATAAAAACTTATTTTGTTATAATTCAAAAAAAGATTTAATTATAATTATTTATAATCAAATGATAAGATTATTTATATTATAAATGTACGAGGTGGTTAAGGATGTTTCAAAATAATTCAGAAGCAAAAGATACAAACGAAAATTTTAATATAAAAAATATAACTAAAGAAATCTTTAAAATTCAAAATATAATTATTTATATTCTTACTTTTTTCATTTCGATGGTTTCAATTAAAAATGAAGTATTACCATTTGGACTAGCTATTATTTCTGCGTGTTTAGGTACAGAAATACCTATAGCAATGGTATTTTTACTTTCATCAATATCTGTTTTGATATTTCAGGGTGTTAGTAATTTTGGAGTTTTTTTCTGTACATGTCTTTTATACTTTTTCTTAGTTATCATTTTTAAACCTAAATATGAACTTGAGGAAAGAAATGAAATTGTAAAAACAGGTGGAAAATTATTTTGGTCATGTTTTATCATTAACCTAATAAACAATATTAGAGGAACTTTTCTAGTTTATAATTTATTTATGGGTACAATAATTTCAGCTTTAACTTACTGTTTTTATAAAATATTTGTTAATGGAATAGTTGTTATTAGAGATTTTGGGGAGAAAAAGGCATATACTATAGAAGAACTAATACGGCTCAGCTATTATTATAGGAATTGCTAGTACAGCTTTTTCAAGTTTAAACATTTTTGGATTAAATATTAGTAATATTATAATTATTTTCTTAATCCTAGTTTTAGGATGGAAAAATGGAATGTTATTAGGAGGAGTTTCTGGTATTTGTGTTGGACTAGCTGGAGGTATAGTAGGCTGTGTAACACCAATACAAATTACTGCTTTTGCAGTTGCAGGTATAATAGCAGGATTTTTAAATAAATTTGGAAAACTAGGTGTTATAATTGGATTTATTTTAGGAAACAGTATTTTAACATATTTATATAGTGGAAACATAGAAACAATCATATATTTTAGAGAAATATTTATTGCATCAGTTGGGCTTTTATTAGTACCTTCAAGTATTAAATTAGATTTAGAAGATATTTTAGGAAATAATAAGCTAATTACTAATGATGGAGAATATAGACTTCAAAATGATTTAGATGTTCAAAAAAAGTTAAATGTTGTTGCAGAGGCTATTACTGAGATAACAAAAAAATATTCATCAGTTGAAGAGGAATTATCATTAGAAAAAAGAAAAGATAAATTTGTTGAAATATTAAAATCAAATATTGAAGATAAAAAAGAAAATATTTTTTATGATGAAATTTTTAAAAATGAAGATAAAATTGATGAAGATATTTTCTATGTATTTCAAAGAAAAGAAATGATAACAAGCAATGATTTAATTGAAATTTTAAAACTTCATAATCATTATATAGCAAATCAAGATAATAAAATATCTGAAAATCTTAGAGAACTTATAATTTTAATTAATAAATCAATAAAAATGAACAGTGTAGATGATGCAAAAATAGAAGAAAAACATGTACAAAACACTAAAATAGTTAATGAGCTAGAAAATGTTAAGAACATAATTACAGATGTTACAAAAAAGGTAGAAGTAGAAGATAGCCCTGAATTAAAAAATATTGAAAAAGAAATTGCAATAGTATTACGTAAACGAAATTATGAATTGCAAGGTGTAAGATATAGGGAAATAAAAAATGGTAAGATTGTTGTGGATTTGAAATTAAATTATTCAGAAAGTTTAAGACAAAGAGAAAAGATTGTTAATATTGCTGATACTATTTCTAAAATAATTGGTACAAAAGTAGTTTTTCAAAAAGATAAGAGAAGTGTTAAAAACGATATTTATATTCAAACATATTCTACAGAAGATAAATTTTCAATACAAGTGGGAATATCAAAAATTACAAAAGATGATAGTAACTTTTCTGGAGATAGTAATTTAGAAGTAAAGCTTGATGATGGAAAATATTTATTAGCGATTAGTGATGGAATGGGTACAGGTATAAAAGCTAGAGAAACAAGTTCTACTGTATTAAAAGTATTAAAAAATTTCTTGATGGCAGGATTTGATAAAGAGAAAACATTAGAGTTAATTAATTCAAGTTTAAATTTAGATTTAGATGAAGAAATGTATGCAAGCTTGGATTTAGCGATATTAGATTTATATGATGGAATTTTATATAGTGTAAAAAATGGCGCTAGTAAAACATATATTAAAAATAAAAAAAGTATAAAAATATTATCTTCTGAAACAATGCCTTTAGGAATAGTAAATAATATTTCTCTTGTAGAAAATGTTGTTAAAATAGTTGATGGGGATATTATAGTATTAGTAAGTGATGGAGTGGTAGATTCAAAAAATTTGACTAAAAGTGATTGGATAGAAGATTTCTTAAAAAATGCTAGTACAAATAATGTACAGAAATTAGCGGATTTAATTTTAGCAGAAGCGATTGATAATATGCTTCGGAATTGCTGAAGACGACATGACTGTAATAGTAGCCAAAGTAAATAAAAAGAAATAATGATTTTGCGGGTGTTCGGTGAACACCCGCAAAATCATTTGAATATATAATAAAAAATATTTAAATGATATAATTTGCATGGTCGCTCATTTTGTATTTGTGAAAAATTTAATTATATAATATGAATGATTGCTTACTTTTTATTTGTGAAAAATTTAAATGATATTTGTAGGGGCGCTCATTGGGCGCCCGCCAAAAAATTAATTTTTAAAAATAAATAATATCAAATAATTAAAATAATAATTTGGAAAAACAGAATCGAAAATACAAAATAATTTATACCAAATAATTTGAATATATAAAATTTTCGTGGGCGCTCATTGGGCGCCCGCAAAAAATTAATTTTATAAAATCAAATAAAAAAATAATAAAATAAATAAAAAAATTAAATAAAAATGTAAAAAAATAAAATTTAAATGTTATGTAAATAATTATAAATAAGAAAATAAAATGATAAAAAAATAGGGTAGAAAAATAATAATAAATGTAGGGAATCCAACCAATTAAAAAGCAAACAAAATTGCGGTGAAAAATCAAAAAATATAAAAAAACACAGGGAAAAAATGTAAAATAAAATTTTTATAAAAAAATGTCAATTTGAAAATATCAAATTTTGAATTTAATATATAATTATAAATTTTGGC
>CANRKJ010000016.1 GCA_947631185.1 uncultured Clostridia bacterium
ATAATTTATTCCACTATTAACTTGTTCTGAAAGTTTTACTAAATCATCTATTGTTTCTATATTTTCTATATATTCTACTGATTTTATCTCTTTTGTTGGTTCTTCGTTTAGTTTTACTTTTGGTTCTACATTATCTACTATCCTTTTTACACCTGTTGTTACTTCAAAAAATTGTATTACTTCTTCTTTTTCATATCCTTCTGGATATCCTACTTCTATTAATACATATTTTCCATCTCTTAAACTTAATGTTATTTTTCCATTTTCATCTGTTGTTACTATACGTTGGCCTTCTTCATTTAATGTTCCTATATATTCTCCATTTATATCTTTTGCATAGTCATATGGTATATTTACTTCTTTTATTATAAAACTTGCATTTTTTATTGGTTCTCCTGTTTCTTTATCCTTTTTTATCAATGTAAATAGTGGTTTGTCTTCTATTACTAAATTTAATACTCCTTCTGATATCTCACTACTTGATACTGTTTCTACTTCTCCACTATTTAGTATTTCGACTTGTAAATCTTCTCCATTTTTTACTACTCTGAATTTTATTTCTTCTGCATTATTTCCATATCCTTCTGGTGCTTCTATTTCTCTTAATACATATCTTCCTGTTACTCCTTCTCTGCCTTCTACAAATCCACATAAATTTGGTATTTCTATTATTCCTTCTGCATTTGTTGTATGTTCTGTTGTTACTGTTGTATCTTCACTATATAATTGGAATTTAGCTCCTTGTAATGTTTTTCCTTCATTTTCTTCTTCTATTTTCTTTATTTTTAAATCATATGTTGGTATCTTTTCATTTTCAAAAGTTAAACCTAATATTTTTTTGTTTTCATCTATTACTTTTGCATCTGCGAAGTTCTCATTTTCACTTACTATCTTTAAATTTCCTTCTTCATCACGAGTTATTGTAAATGTTACATCTTCTAAATAATATCCATTTGCTCTTATTTCTTTTAATGTATATTCTTGATCTTCTACAAGTGCATCTATTGTTATTTTTCCTTCTTCATTTGTTGTATAACTATCATCTCTTCCATCTAGCATAAACATTACACCTGGTATTGGATCTTGAGTGCTTTCATCTACTTTTGTTATTTCTATTGATGGTTGTCTATCATCTTGTAATGTTGTTTCTACTTTTATTAAATCTTGCTCTTCTGAAACTGTTATTTGTGCTTCACTTAATTCTGTTTTATCACTTTCTATTTTAAATCCTGTTTCTTCTTTTACTAATCTAAAATCTATATCATCTAATAAGTAATATCCATGTGCATATGTTTCTTTTAATGTATAATCTACTTCTTGATCTAATGGTGCAAGTGTTACTTTTCCTTCTTCATTTGTTGTTCCTGAAGCTCTTACTTTTTCCTCATCTAATATTTCAAATTGTATTCCTTTTAATAATTCTTCTGTTTTATTATCTTTCTTTGTTATTATAAGCTCAAACCTTGGTTTTTCTAATATTGTTGCTTTTACAACATCTCCTTCTATTTCTGGTGATGTTTCAAAATTATCATCTGATAATACTTCAATTTGTAATTCTTCACTATCATTTTCTGTTACTTTGAATTCAAACTTTTTATTATCTAACATATAATTATTTGGACTACTTACTTCTTCTAAACTATATTTTCTATTTACATATAGATTTTTTGCTATAAGTTTTCCTTCTGCATTACTTGTAATGATTTGTGTAAAAAATTCATTATCTTCCTCATCATATTCTATTAGTTTATATTTTGCTCCTTTTCCTACTGGTTTACGAGTTTCAATGTTTAATTTTGCAATATCTAATTCATATGTTCTAACTTTTCTTATTCCAACTTTATTTGGTTGTACTTCTGTTGTTATTTTTGATGGTCTTCCTGTATCAACATCTTTTGTTTCTATTGCATAATAAATTTTGTGATGACTAAATGCAAATTCATTGTATTTTGCTGTTGTTGGAATTTCTACTGTATATGTAAATACAAAACGCGTTCCTGATGATAATTTAGTTGTATTAAAATCTATTAAATAACTTCTTACTCTTGAAAAATCTTCTGGTGTTGTTGTCCAATTATTTCCATCTCCACCTAATTCTTTTGTTGCTTTCGGATTTTCTGAATAATATACTGTTACTTTTCCTTCTAAATTACTTGGTACTTTTATTCCATTACTTGTCATTTCTGTTGTAAATTCAGAACCTAATCCTGTTTCACTATCTATATATGTATTTCCTTCAAATGGAATTACTCCTAATATCTTAACTTCACTAATAGTCTTATCATAATTATTAAATACATTAACATTTATATCTGCTGTTCTATCTTCTTTTGTTACTTCTGCAATATTAGGTGCAACTGTTACTGTTTCTTCTTTATTATAATTTGATACTGTTTGTGTTGTTATTAATGTACTTGGTGCTGTTATACCTAAATTAGAAGATATCTTTCCAATTTCTTCTTCATAATTATCATTATTATTAATATCATATATATCTTTTGAACTTGTTAAATATGTATTACAATCTTCATTATATCCATATAATATGTATGCTTCGCTTGATGATGGTGCAATTGGATTTAATGTTATATCTACACTTAAATTTATGTCATAATCCATTCTTTCTTCATTTTCCGCTATTATCTCTGCATAATATTTATTATTTTCTTTATACAAATTACTTAATGCAATATCTACATTAGAAGAATCTACATTTAAATTTTCTGCGAATATTATATCTTCTGGAAATTCAACTAAAAATACTCCATTTTTCCACCCAATTTGATTAAACAAATCTGAAGTAGTTTTTATAGATATAGTTTGGTTTATATTTGAATTTTGTATTTCTGATTTATTTGGATTTATTTTTAAACTTAATACTGATTCTGGTTTTCTATATTGTGCATAATGTGTAAATGTTGATGTTTTAGTACTTACATCTTTTAAATCTTGCTCTATTGATAAATAAGAATATATTCCTTCGATAAAGTTAAAATCTTCTTCTGGCATTTTTTCTACTAATAATTTATCATTTATCTCTTTTACATTATATACATTAAAAGATTGATAACTACTTATACCATATACTTCGACTTTTACTTTTTTTACATTATTCTCATATTTAAAATAATTACCTTTTTGATATGTTCTTATATCATTACTTGAAAATTCTTCTATTACATCTCCTGTTTCTTCATTATATACTTTTACACTATCTGCATTACCAGAAAAATAAATTCCTGCATATGATATATATTCATCTGCATCAAATTTTCCATTTTTAGTTGATACAAACTTATCTGGTCCGTTTTCTTTAAAAGTAACCTTATTTGTATAAAATTCTGTACATGCATGCCATAATGTTTCATAATAATCTTCTTTCGTCTCTTGATTATTATATGCTTGAACAGCTTTGTCTTTTGATACTATATATCTTTCTGATGCTTTCTGACCTATTCTTACCTCTCCCTCATTAACTACTGTTCCATTTCCTAATTTTCCTTCTGTACATACCATTATACTTTCAGATTGTGATTCTAATATATTATCAAAATCTGAAGTTTGATTATTATAAGCTACATATTTTGACGTTACTGGTATTTCTACACTAAATGTACGTTCTGGATCATCCTCTATGTTATATGGAATAGCTTCATTAGGATATTTAAAAACAACAGTATAATTATTAATTGATTTCATTGGATTTGTAATAGCACCTGTTTCTGCATTCAAATTACTTGTTTTTAATATAGTTAGTTTCCCTGTTTCTTCATCATAATTATAATCTTTTGAACTTAATCCTGATACAGTTACACTTACTGGATAATATCCACTAACTTGTGGTGCACTTGCTGTTACTTCATTTTCTTTTATAAGTAATCCACCAAATGCTCTTGTGCTTATTGTACCTGAAACATTCATACTATTAGTAGTAAATGATATATTTGACCATGAATAATTGATATCTGAGCTTAGTGAACCATACCAATCTACAGTAACTTCTCTTGTTACTTCTATCGGTGTTGAATTTCCTTCATCATCAACATAAGTTCCTCTTAAAGTCATCGTATTAACTTTGCTATAATCATTTATGTTATTTCCAATTTTTGAACTTATCTTACCTTCTAATAACCTTTGACTACCTGCGTATACTTTTTCCTGTAATCTTATGCTTTTTGTATCGTTTCCTATGTAATTTCCAGATACTACAGAATCTTCTATAATTGATGTTGACCAAGAGAAATTCTGAGCATTTAAAGTTATCTGTCCATTATCTAAATGTCCACCATTTGATACTTTTATTTCTGCCCATAGAATTTCATCAGTTGATTGAATATCTCTAGCCGTACCTCTTATCCTTTCTGCATAACCATCGCCATCATAATCTCTGGTGAAGAAAACCGAAAACTCTACATTAGGACTTTGAGTTTGATAATCTTCATCTTCAAGTTCGCCATATTTTTTAGCCATTTGATTTTCTATGTCTAATTTGCTTTGAGTAATAATGCTATTTACTTTTGGTAAAGCGATTATTACTGCAATTGCAAATAAAATTAATGCTATAGCGATGACATAAATTTTTTTACTTACCTTTCTCATTTGAATTTCTCCTTTAAAATATATTTGTATCTTTTAGTTTAATAATAATATATTTATATTAATAAAAAAAGCAGTGGAAAATCTGTGTTACGCCACTGTTTTTACGGAAATTCAAAACCGTTTATTATATTAAATTTTGATTAAATTTTATTTAAATTTCGGTATTTTTTAGATATATTTAAATAAATACTTACGGATTAACGTTATTGCGTATATTGATTTATGTTATTGTTTTTGGTTGGTTGGCGGGCGCCCAATGAGCGCCCCTACATTCATTATAATATTTTCATGATTATCATTTTTTATTTTTCATAATATTTTGTTTTATTGTTTGGCGGGCGCCCGCAAAAAATCATATATTTGAATTTATTTTCATTCTGTAGGGGCGTTCATTGGACGCCAGCAATATATTTTGTTGGTATCAATTTAATGTCAATTCACAACAATATTTTTTTCACATTGTAGGGGCGTTCATCGGACGCCCGCAATATATTTTGTTGATATCAATTTAATGTCAGTGCATAAAAATTTTTTCCACATTGTAGGGGCGTTCATTGGACGCCCGCAATACATTTTTGTTAGTATCAATTAAATGTCAGTGCACAACAATATTTTTTCACACTGTAGGGGCGTTCATCGGACGCCCGCAATATATTTTGTTGGTATCAATTGAATGTCAATGCACAACAATATTTTTTTCCACATTGTAGGGGCGTTCATCGGACGCCCGCAATATATTTTGTTGATATCAATTTAATGTCAGTGCACAACAATATTTTTTACATTGTAGGGGCGTTCATTGGACGCCAGCAATATATTTTGTTGATATCAATTAAATGTCAGTTAACAATAATATTTTTTCACACTGTAGGGGCGTTCATTGGACGCCCGCAAAAAAATCATATATTTGAATTTATTTTCATTCTTTGGATTTAAAATATATTTGAAATGATAGTTAAAAGTTCAACTTATTGCGAAGTCATGTGATTACCATAATATTTGCCAATACTTGACTCATACAATAAGGCGATTTTTACTGAAATTCGTTTGACAAAAGTAATAAAAAATTGTATAATGAATATACTAGAAGAAGTAATATTGCAAAATATTATGAAAAGGAGATCCCTAGCCTAGATAAAGTAGGGTATAATTGAAGAGGAAACCCCTAGCCTAATATTTGAGAATAATATTGAAGTAGGGTATTCACAAAGAGGAAACCCCTAGCCTAAAATAGGGTATAAAAAGAGCAAGGGAAATCAAAAGCCTTTGCTCTAATTTATTTTTAAGGAGATTTAACTTTGAATAATTTAAGACTTTATAAAATTGATATTGATTATATAAAATATTTATATAATTTTGATAATAGAATACAATATAATCCAAATAGAGAAGATGCTTATACAGCAAAAAGGCCATATTTAGGTGTAGTATTAAAAATAGATAATTATAATTATTTTGTACCATTAGAACATCCTAGAGCATCACATATAAAAATGAAAAATAACATATTTATTTTTAAGATACATAATGGAAAATATGGTATATTAGGTTTTAATAATATGATACCTGTAAAACAAGAACAACTTATTGATTTTGATATTAACAAAGAAGATACAAAATATAGACAAGTTTTAATTAGTCAATATCATTTTTGTAATAAGCATAGTCAAGAAATAGAAGAAAAAGCAAAAAAAACATATGCTGAAAGTCAAAAAAATTCTTTTATGAAAAAAATATGTTGTAATTTTAAATTATTAGAAGAAAAATGTTTAGAATATATGATATAAATAGGCTTTAAAATTCTTGAAAGAAAATAAAAATCAAAAGAAATCAAAGCCTTATGTAAAAGATACAAAATATGCAGAAATTTTTAGAAAGTTCTGATGTAGCTGTATAAATTAAATATATAAATATAAAAATTTCTTGTTTTTATATTATAATGCTAATTAGATAGGACAGATAATTATTTTAATTTATCTGTCTTTTATTATATAATCGTAACAACAATTATTAATTTAGAGGTATAATATTTTGTTTTGGCGGGCGTCCAATGAACGCCCATACATTTATCAATTTACATGTTCGCCAAAAAAATATCCCCAATTTCTTAACAAATTGGGGATAATTTTTTATTTATTATCTTTTTTGAATATTGTTACTATTGCAAATATTATTGATGTTATTGTTATTATTATGAATCTTATTATTATGTCTCCTGTTTTTACTGTTTTGATTATTATCTTTTCTATTGGTTTTTCAACTATTACAGGTTCTGATTTTTTCTTATAATAATATATTATTTCTTCATCTTCTTTTGTCATCTTTCCACTTGCATTATTTGGTTTCTTTATTAATTCATATCCTTCTATTTCTTTTTCTTTGCTTGTGTACTCGTCTCCTTCGTGTACTTCTGTTATTTCTGGATCATAGATATCTTTATCTGTTTCTATATCTACATATCTTACAATCCTTCTTGATTTGTGTTTGTAATAATAAATTACTATTATATCTTCTTTTGTCATTGTTCCTTCTGCATTCTCTGGGATTCCTACTAAATCATATTTTTCTATTTCTTTTGCCTCTGTTTTGTAGGTATCTCCTACTTTTCCTGTATATGTTTTACTATCTATTTCTTCATTTGTTATTACATCAACATATTTTGCTATTACTCTTGCATCAATATTTTTCTTCTTATAATAATATACTACTTCTACATCTGATTTTGGTGTTTCACCTTCATTATTTTCTGGTATTTTCTCTTCATCTAATTCATAATCATCTATTTCTTTTGGTATTGTTGTATAGTCATCTCCTTCTGGCACATCTTGCTCATCTGGATCTACTATATCTTCATTTGTTTCTTCATCTACATATCTTGTTGTTATTGTTGCTCTATATTTGTAGTAGTAATTTACTATTATCTCTTCTTCTGTCATTTCTCCTTCTGCATTATCTGGTAATCTATCTTCCATTAAATCATATTTTGCAAATGTTTCTGATTCTGCTTTATATTTATCTCCTACTTTTCCTGCAATTTTTCTTGTTGCCAAAATCTCATCATTCATTACATCTATATGATTTACTGTTACCATTGTGTCTTCTCTATGTACATGATAATAATATATAACTATTTTGTCTTCTTTTCCTATTGTTCCTTCTGGATCTTCTGGTAAATCTTCTTCATCTAAGTCATATCCTTCTATTATTTCTGGCTCTGTTGTATATTCTTCTCCATCAAATATTTCTTCTGTTTTTGGTGGTATAATATCTTTACCAGTTTCTTTGTCTTGATATTTTGTTGTTATTGTTGATTCATATTTATAATAATAACTTACTATTATATCTTCTTTTGTCATTTCTCCTGATGGTTTTTCTGGTAATCTGTCTTCATTTAATACGTATCTATCAAAAGTCTTTGATGGGATGCTATAGCTATCTCCTTCATGTCCATAATGTACTTTTTCTTCTATTAATGTTTCTGTTCTATTATCATAATGTCTTTCTATTACTCTTGTCTTACGATTATAATAATATTTTACTATTGTTTGATTTTCAAATATCTTCTCATCAGATTCTCCTGTTCTTACTGTTACTTTCATTGTTCCTGTTGCATTATCTGGCAATCTGGTTGTATCTAAATCATAGCCTTCTATTTCTTTTCCTTCTGTTTCATATGGATCATTTTCATGTCCTGTTTTTGTTTCTGTTTCTATTGGTTCATTTGTTGCTGAATCTATATATTGTACTATTACTTCTGCTTTTTTTACATAATAGTATACTACCTCTATTGATGCTTGGTCTCTTGTTCCTTTTGCATTTTTTGGCATCTTATCTTCATCATCAACTAAGTCATATCCTGGAATTTCTTTTGGTAAGATTTCATATTCATCTCCCTCATTTCCTACATGTGTTTCTTCTTCAATTACATCTTTTGTTATATCATCAATGTGTTTTTCTACTACATTTGTTTTGATTTTTTCATAATAGTATTCTAATGTTATTTCTTCTTCCTTCATTGTTACTGTTTCATCATCTGGTTTGCTTACATTTCTATAATGTGGAAATTCTTTTACTGTTGATGTATATTGGTCTCCTACCAATCCTTCTGCATTTACTGTTTCTATTACTGCTTCTGTTTCTCTATCTATATGTTTTACTGTTACTTTGGCTTTTTTACTATAATATAATGTTATTGTCTTTGATTCTGCCTCATATTTTCCTGTTAATTCTCCATCTCTTTCAACATATGTATAGTCTTCTATTTCTTTTATTTCTACATTATATTCTTCACCTATTTTTCCAGGTTTTGTTTCTGTGTCTTGTATTTCTCTATCTGTTTGTTTATCTACATATCTTATCTTAATATCACTATCTGATAATGCGTAATAATATACTAATTCACTATCTTTTGAAAACTCTATTTCTTCTTCTGATACTATATTATCATCTTGTGTTATTATTGTTGGTTCGTATTTTTCTGATAATGTTTTATAATTACTATTTTCTTCTACTTCATATGTTTGTTCTGTACTTATATTTGTTACTTTATCATTTTCTATATCTACTTTTGTTTCATACTCGATGTTTTCATCTTTTGCAAGTTTTTCACCTGTTCCCTCTAAATAGTGATGTATATTCAATTCTACTGGAATAACTTTATAATAATATTTTACCTCTACTCCTCCATCTACTATTTCTCCTGATGCATTTGGTGGTAATTTATATTTTACTTCATCTCCATCTGTTTCTTCTCTTTCTAGCTCTAGATTTGGTAAATCTGTTTTTGGTGATGTTGTATATTTTGCACCTAAATCATACATTGCTGTTTCATCATCTGCTACTTTTGTTGTTGTTTCATTTCCTTCTGCATCTTTCAAATAATGATGTACTACTAATGGCTGTTTCTTTTTATTTTCTATTGTTATATTATTATCTTCTTTTTCAGTAATTTTAACAATTCTAGGTGTGCTGTCTAATGTATATCCTTCTGGTGCTTCTGTTTCTGTTATTAAATATTTTCCTATATGTGGTACAGATACTTTTAATTGTCCATTTTCATCTGTTGTTACACCTTCTACTTTAAATTTATCTCCCTTATTGTTTTTGAATTGTTCTACATCTGTATATTCTATCAATTCAATACTGTCTATACTTGCTGGATATGATTCACCTCCAGATAAAGTTGCAACAAGATGTAAATAATATGTATTTCCACCTTCTAAAACATTAGAAACATAAACATAATCTGAATCCACTCCATAACTTGGTCCACCTGAATTAGCCCACACAAAGACTTTATCTGAATAATAACCTGTTTCAGCAAATTGTTCTGTATTATCATTTATTGTAGCAGTTATAGCTGAACTTTTTGTTGATAATTTTATTGCAATAGCATATTTACCATCTTTATCACTTAAATTTATTGGTATATAAGAAGTTGCCAATCCCTCAGTACTTGGTAATAATTTTCCATCTGAATACTCAAATCCATAATCACCATTTTTTGTTACTTGTCCAAATACATCATTTTCTGTATTATCAAATGTTGCTATATTTTTATTTTCTACCAATTTTATATCATATATATTTACACTTTGATAATTTCCTCCACTTTGTTTTAATAATAAATTATATTTTTTTCCACCTTTTAATGTTGTACTTGAATATACTTTTCTTTCTGTTGGATTAGTTATATAAACAAATTTTGAATACGGAGAAATATCTGTTATATTTTTTTCTTTTTCTGATACTGTCATCATAACTGTTCCTGATGAAGATGTTATATTAGTATCAACTAAAATATTATAATCTCCTTCTTTATCTGTCAAATCTACTTCTACATATCCACTTGTTGGATTAGTAACTGTATTTAAATATTTACCATCATAATAAGAGAATGGATATTCACTTGTTTGAGTATCATCATGTAATAATTTTCCAAATAATTCATTTTCATCTATTAATAAATTTTCGTCACCAAAACTATTGTCATATATTTCAGTAAGTTCGCCTTTTACTAGTTCTACACTATTAATGTTTATTTCAGTTGCTGGAGCTCCACCATAATATGATAAATGTAAATAATAAATTTTTCCTCCAGCTAACGGTACTGATGCAAATGTTGTATTTGGTATTTGGCTTATTGAATATATCATATGGTTATAAGGACTTGTATCTTTAACTGGTGATATATCTGATGTTATACTTACTGTTACAGGTGATGTTGCAGTTGAATCCATATTTAATATAACATTATATGTTCCTACTTTTCCAGTTAAATCTATTTGCATATATGAATATGCACCTTCTGTTCCACTTGTTCCTGAACTTAATTTTATAACTCCTGTTTCAGCATCTTTTTCAAACCATCTTGTAGTATCATTTGGTGTAAGCTTACCTAAACAACTTGAATTATCTAATGTTTTTTTAAATAATCTTATACTATTTATTTTATTGCCTATTGGGTTAGTTGTTCCTTCAGCATATAAGTTTAAATAATATACATTTCCACCTTCTAAAACTGGAGAAGCAAAATCCGTAGCATAATTATAATATCCACAACAATACATAAAGTTATCTTTAGTATATGTTGAAGTAGAAGTTATCTTTTCTGGATTATCTTTTGATATATTTGCATACATATTACCATATGCTTGTGCATTTAATACAACATAATATTCTCCATCTAATTTACTTAAATCAATTTTCATATAAGAATATGCTATATCTCTATAATCACTACTATTTCCAATTAAAGTTCCATCATGTTCTTCAAAATAGAATTGGTCATCTTCATCATATTTTGTTATTTTTCCAAATATTTCGTTACTTCCATCTATACTTTCAATATCAAATTTTGCACCTTTTACTTTCAATTCTTCATCATCTGCATCAACTTTATTTATTGTTAATATTTTTTCTTTTAATGCAAATTTTACTATTACTTTTTTATCTTCTTTTACATGTGTGAAGTAATCTGGTTGTATTGTATAAGCTCCATTTTCATCAACATCATATGGAATATTCTCTTCATTTACTTTTATGCTTTCTATTTCATATCCATCATCTGGTATAATTTCAATTTCATTTTTGTTTGATTCATTATATTTTATTTTTTCATATGGATCCTTGTCCTCTCCTGATATAAATCCTCCTCTTACTCCATCTGATTCGTCTATATCTGTTGTCAATTTTAAAATTTCAACTTTATTTTCTATCTCTATTTGAGTTGAATCTACTGTTTTAGCATCTTTTATTAATAATTTTGGTAAATAACCATCTATATGTGTCCATACACCATCTTGATTCAATTGAATAAAGAATTCCATTGATTTTATATCTATTATATCTTTTATTGTAATTTCTGGAACCTCTATAGTTTCTATACCTGTTTCTCCACCATTAGAATTTGAATATGAAGTACTCATTGTATTTACATTATATTTCATAGAATTTAAATAACTGTTTCCTGATGGACTAGAATGTAATCCACATATTCTTCCAACATATGCTGTACTAAAGTTACTAATTTTACCCTCTAAATTTCCTAAGTTACAACTATTAATTACTCTTCCTGATCCTGATATACTTCCTATATAAGCATAAGCATTACCTGAACGTTGAACATTTACTAATGAAATATTTAAATTTCCAATATTATAACATCCTTCTGCACTTCCTGATCCTACAATTCCGGCTATATAGTCATTTGTATTTCCACTTTGATTTCCACTATAATATACATCTATATTTCCTTTATTTATACACTGTTTAGCAGGTCCAGTATTTCCTACTATTCCTCCTATATATAATCCACTGTTTTTTCCAACATCTACTTGTATATTACCTATATTATTACTACTAATTATATCATTGCTATTATTTCCAACTATACCTCCTAAGTGAAGTAAATTTATGTTATCTAAATTTGCTGTGATGTTTCCTTTATTATTACTATTTTTAACTGATCCTGAATCTGCTTTTATTCCTCCTACAAATATATCATTTGAAGAGTTGTTTTCTAATGATTTTATTTCTATATTTCCTGTATTAGTACTATTTTCGACATCATAGCCATTTCCAAGTAATCCACCTACATATATTTTTCCATTAGAAGATTCAACTGATATATTTCCTGCATTATAACCATTTATTATACTACCAGAATTTATTAATCCTCCTACATAGCAACCACTATTAGATTTAACAGTAATATTTCCTATATTATATATATTATTAGATGTACCAGAACCACTTGCATTTATTCCTCCTACATAGCAATTAGATGAATTACCATTATAATTTGCTATTATATCTCCTGTATTATATGCGTTATTTGATAAAGTATAACTCCAACCACATATTCCTCCAATGGCTAATGAATAATTTGAAGTTCCTGAAATAGTTCCTGTATTATATGAATTATTTGCTCTACCTTGACCTTTTATTCCCCCTATATACACCGCGTTTTCACTTTTTCCTGTTATATCACCTATATTATAACAATTTGTTGTAGTATTAGAAGAAGCATATCCTGCAATCCCTCCTATAGCAATAGCACCGTTTGTACTAACACATGTTATATTACCTGCATTATAACAATTTATTGCATTATCGTCATATCCTACAATCCCTCCTACAACTGAGAGTGATGAGGCTTTTCTATATCCTACTATATTACCTGTATTATAAGAATTATAAACAGTTCCATGCCATCCTGTTATTCCACCAATATAAAATGGGTTCTCTTTATTATTATTTGTTACTATATCTCCTGTATTATAACATTCATTAATTTCACAATATCCAAAACCTAATATTCCACCTATAATTGAATATGAATTTGATTTTAATCCTACATCTCTTATTTCACCTGTATTATAACAATTAGTAATTGATTTTGCACTACTACCATATCCTAATATTCCTCCCATATAGCTTGTTCCTTCAATTATTCCTGTGTTATAACAATTTTTAATTATAATACCATCATATGTTGTTCCGCAGATTCCTCCTATATATATATATGAATTACCATTATATGTAGTAGACACATTTCCGGTATTATATGAATCAATAAAATCGCATTTAGTATATGAATAACCTACTAAACCTCCTAAATTATATGCTGAGGTTAAAATATCTCCTTCATTATAGCAATTTTTAATTATACCACTACCTCTATTATTATCAGATAAAGATCCTACTAAACCTCCTACCTTATCAGCATCTCCTGAAATATTTCCTGTATTATAGCTGTTTATTATATTTAAATTATATCCACTAAATCCTATTAAACCTCCTAAAGATCCGGATGTTGTTTTTCCTATTAAATCTCCAGTATTATTACAATTTGTGATTGTACAATTTACATAATTATATCCAATTAGGGCTCCTACGCTCCTTCCTGTTAAATTACCTTCATTATAACAATCATTAAAAACTATATTAGATTTACCTTGATAACCATATGTATTTGCAATCAAACCTCCTGCATTATCATTTGCAGAAATAATTTCTCCTAAATTATAACATTTACTTAATGATACAGTTGAAGTATTATCAGAATTAGTATATCCAATTAAACCTCCTACATACCCACCTGTATTCTCAATCTTTCCATTAAAATAACAATTTTCAAGATTTCCGCTACCTATCAATTCTCCTACTATACTACCAAAATAAGAAAGTCGACCTGATAAATTTTCATATATCCCTAAATTTTTTATTGTTACATTTTTAGCATATCCAAATAATCCTAAATAGCCATTTTTATTTTCGGTGTTAAAATTAATATTTTTTATTTCATTATTCTTTCCATCAAATATTCCTGAAAATGGAAAAGCTTCTATACAACCAATTGGAGTAAATCCTTTGCCTGGTATACTAGTTAATTCATCTTTTATTCCTGTATTATCTCCATCTCCATTTAAATCTCCAAACCTTTCATCTTCTGGATCATTATATGATTCTGCTTCATTAAAATCTAATGTCTTCTCTAATGTTATTTCTATTCCTGCGTATGTATCACCATCCTGTACTTGGTTTGATAATTCTACTAAATCTTCTATATTTTCTATTTTTGTTATTCTTTCTGGTAAATTATATTTTAATAGTATTGGATATCCATCATTTTGTTCTTCACTATCTTTTGCAAAATCATCACTTCCTAGTTCTTCTATAAATGTATCTGCTCTCATTTCTGTTTCTGGCTTACTTGTTCCTATTTCATTTTTTGTATTTCCATTTATTGTTGTTTCTTCTCTATAATAACAATTTGTTATTGCTTTCTCATTATTTGCTTTTCCAATAATTGGACCTATACTATCTGTTACTTTGTTCTTATATGCAGATGCCCTTATTTCTCCACTAATATCTCCTACATTATAACAATTATATACATTTTCTCCTTGACCTAATATTCCTCCTAGATAAAGCCATGCAGAATTATTTATTGTTGTTGCCATAGTTGATCCACTAATATTTCCAATATTATAACAATTTCTAATTATATTATTTACGTTATACTGATCACCAGAACCTGCTATTCCTCCTATTATAACATTACCATTAGTATTTGTTCCAGAAATATTTGCTTTATTATAACAATTATATATTCTACTTCCATTAATATAACCTGCTATTCCTCCTACATCTTTTTTCCCTGTTATATTTCCTGAAACTCCTAAATTAATTATCTTTCCACGGCTTACATAACCAAATAATCCTACATCATCATTAGATGAATTTATATGAATATTTTTTATTTCATATCCATTTCCATTAAATATTCCTGAAAATGGTGCATTAAAATTACTACCAATAGGTGTAAATCCTAATTCACTTGTTAATTCTTCCTTTATTCCTGTTACTTTATTATCTCCATTTAAATCTCCATAACTTCTATCATCTGCATTTTCGTATGAAGTTTCTTGATCAAAATCTAAAGTTTTTTCTAAATTTATTATAACATTTTCATATGAATCTCTATCTCTTACTTGATTTGATAATTCTACTAAATCTTCTATATTATTAATTGAAGTTATTCTATCTGGTATTGTATATTTTAATAATATTGGATATCCATCATTTATAGATTCTTTATCTTTTTCAAAATTATTTTTTCCTAAATCTTCTATAAATGAATCTAATTTCATTTCTGTTTCTGGTTTACTTATTCCTATTTCATTTTTTGTAGTTCCTTCTATTGTTATTCCTTCTTTATAATAACAATTATATGTACTAATATTTGTAGCATCTCCTATTATTCTTCCTACCTTTTCTTTTCCTGTAATATTTCCTATATTATAGCAATTATATATAATACCACTAATTCCCACTATTCCTCCTACATAGTCATTTCCTGTAATATTTACGGTATTATAACAATTATATATACTACTATTTGCAGCTTGTCCTACTATTCCTCCTACTCTATCTCTTCCTGTAATATTTGCTTTATTATAACAATTATATATACTACTATTTGTAGCATATCCTACTATTACTCCTACATAGTCTCTTCCTGTGATATTTCCTGAAATTCCTAAATTCATTATTTTTGCATTTTCTGTATAACCAAATAATCCAACTCCACTATCATAAGGATAATCTAAATTAGTATTTTTTATTTCATACCCATTTCCATCAAATATACCTGAAAATGATGTATTAGAAGAATTACCAATAGGTGTAAATGTTGAAGCATTTTCAAAGTCAAGTGTCTTAGTTAATGTTACAGTATGTCCTGTATAATCTATTCCACTATTAACTTGTTCTGAAAGTTTTACTAAATCATCTATTGTTTCTATATTTTCTATATATTCTATTTCTTTTGGCTCTTCTATTGGTTCTACACTATCTTCTACTTCTTTTACACCTGTTGTTACTTCAAAAAATTGTATTACTTCTTCTTTTTCATATCCTTCTGGATATCCTACTTCTATTAATACATATTTTCCATCTCTTAAACTTAATGTTATTTTTCCATTTTCATCTGTTGTTACTATACGTTGGCCTTCTTCATTTAATGTTCCTATATATTCTCCATTTATATCTTTTGCATAGTCATATGGTATATTTACTTCTTTTATTATAAAACTTGCATTTTTTATTGGTTCTCCTGTTTCTTTATCCTTTTTTATCAATGTAAATAGTGGTTTGTCTTCTATTACTAAATTTAATACTCCTTCTGATATCTCACTACTTGATACTGTTTCTACTTCTCCACTATTTAGTATTTCGACTTGTAAATCTTCTCCATTTTTTACTACTCTGAATTTTATTTCTTCTGCATTATTTCCATATCCTTCTGGTGCTTCTATTTCTCTTAATACATATCTTCCTGTTACTCCTTCTCTGCCTTCTACAAATCCACATAAATTTGGTATTTCTATTATTCCTTCTGCATTTGTTGTATGTTCTGTTGTTACTGTTGTATCTTCACTATATAATTGGAATTTAGCTCCTTGTAATGTTTTTCCTTCATTTTCTTCTTCTATTTTCTTTATTTTTAAATCATATGTTGGTATCTTTTCATTTTCAAAAGTTAAACCTAATATTTTTTTGTTTTCATCTATTACTTTTGCATCTGCGAAGTTCTCATTTTCACTTACTATCTTTAAATTTCCTTCTTCATCACGAGTTATTGTAAATGTTACATCTTCTAAATAATATCCATTTGCTCTTATTTCTTTTAATGTATATTCTTGATCTTCTACAAGTGCATCTATTGTTATTTTTCCTTCTTCATTTGTTGTATAACTATCATCTCTTCCATCTAGCATAAACATTACACCTGGTATTGGATCTTGAGTGCTTTCATCTACTTTTGTTATTTCTATTGATGGTTGTCTATCATCTTGTAATGTTGTTTCTACTTTTATTAAATCTTGCTCTTCTGAAACTGTTATTTGTGCTTCACTTAATTCTGTTTTATCACTTTCTATTTTAAATCCTGTTTCTTCTTTTACTAATCTAAAATCTATATCATCTAATAAGTAATATCCATGTGCATATGTTTCTTTTAATGTATAATCTACTTCTTGATCTAATGGTGCAAGTGTTACTTTTCCTTCTTCATTTGTTGTTCCTGAAGCTCTTACTTTTTCCTCATCTAATATTTCAAATTGTATTCCTTTTAATAATTCTTCTGTTTTATTATCTTTCTTTGTTATTATAAGCTCAAACCTTGGTTTTTCTAATATTGTTGCTTTTACAACATCTCCTTCTATTTCTGGTGATGTTTCAAAATTATCATCTGATAATACTTCAATTTGTAATTCTTCACTATCATTTTCTGTTACTTTGAATTCAAACTTTTTATTATCTAACATATAATTATTTGGACTACTTACTTCTTCTAAACTATATTTTCTATTTACATATAGATTTTTTGCTATAAGTTTTCCTTCTGCATTACTTGTAATGATTTGTGTAAAAAATTCATTATCTTCCTCATCATATTCTATTAGTTTATATTTTGCTCCTTTTCCTACTGGTTTACGAGTTTCAATGTTTAATTTTGCAATATCTAATTCATATGTTCTAACTTTTCTTATTCCAACTTTATTTGGTTGTACTTCTGTTGTTATTTTTGATGGTCTTCCTGTATCAACATCTTTTGTTTCTATTGCATAATAAATTTTGTGATGACTAAATGCAAATTCATTGTATTTTGCTGTTGTTGGAATTTCTACTGTATATGTAAATACAAAACGCGTTCCTGATGATAATTTAGTTGTATTAAAATCTATTAAATAACTTCTTACTCTTGAAAAATCTTCTGGTGTTGTTGTCCAATTATTTCCATCTCCACCTAATTCTTTTGTTGCTTTTGGATTTTCTGAATAATATACTGTTACTTTTCCTTCTAAATTACTTGGTACTTTTATTCCATTACTTGTCATTTCACTTGTAAATTCAGATCCTAATCCTGTTTCACTATCTATATACGTATTTCCTTCAAACGGAATTACTCCTAATATCTTAACTTCACTAATTGTCTTATCATAATTATTAAATACATTAACATTTATATCTGCTGTTCTATCTTCTTTTGTTACTTCTGCAATATTAGGTGCAATTGTTACTGTTCCATCTTTATTATAATTTGATACTGTTTGTGTTGTTATTAATGTACTTGGTGCCGTTATACCTAAATTAGTAGATATCTTTCCAATTTCTTCTTCGTAATTATCATTATTATTAATATCATATATATCTTTTGATTTTGTTAAATATGTATTGCAATCCTCATTATACCCATATAATATATATGCTTCACTTGATGATGGTGCAATTGGATTTAATGTTATATCTACACTTAAGTTTATGTCATAATCCATTCTTTCTTCATTTTCAGTTACTATCTCTGCATAATATTTATTATTTTCTTTATACAAATTACTTAATACAATATCTACATTAGAAGAATCTACATTTAAGTTTTCTGCAAATACTATATCTTCTGGAAATTCTACTAAAAATATTCCGTTTTTCCATCCCATTTGATAAGACTGATCTGAAGTAGTTTTTATAGATATAGTTTGTTTTATATTTGAATTTTGTATTTCTGATATATTTGGATTTATTTTTAAACTTAATACTGATTCTGGTCTTCTATATTCTGCATAATGCGTAAATGTTGATGTTTTGGCATTTACTTCATTTAAATTTTGATTTACTGATAAATACGAATATATTCCTTCTATAGAGTTAAAATCTTCTTCTGGCATTTGTTCTACTAATAACTTATCATCTATTTCTTTTACATTATGTACACTGAAAGATTGATAATTATTTATACCATATACTTCGACTTTTACTTTCTTTATATTATTATCATATTTAAAATAATTATTTTTTTGATATGTTCTTATATCATCCCTTGAAAATTCTTTTATTACCTCTCCATTTTCTTCATTATATACTTTTGCACTATCTGCATTACCAGAAAAATAAATTCCATCATATGATATATATTCATCTGCATTAAAGTTTCCATTTTTAGTTGATACAAACTTATCTGGTCCATTTTCCTTAAAGGTAACTGAATTTGTATAATATTGTGTATAAGCATACCATACAGTTTCATAACAATCATCTTTCGTCTCTTGATTATTATATGCTTGAACAGCTTTCTCTTTTGGTATTATATATCTATCTGATACTTTCTCACCTATTCTTACACTTGCTTCATTAATTATTGTTCCATTTCCTAATTTCCCTTCTGTACATACCATCATTCTTTCAGATTGTGATTGTAATATATTATCAAAATCTGAAGTTTGATTATTATAAACTGTATATTTTGATGTTACCGGTATTTCTACACTAAATGTACGTTCTGGATCATCCCATGTATTATATGGAATTGCTTCTTTAGGATATTCAAAAGAAACTGAATAATTATTAATTGAATTTATTAGATTTCCAATAGCACCTGTTTCTGCATTTAAATTACTTGATTTTAGTATAGTTAGTTTGCCTGTTTCTTCATCATAACTATAATCTTTTGAATTAACTCCAGATACAGCTACACTTACTGGATAATATCCACTAAGTTTTGGTGCACTTGCTGTTACTTCATTTTCTTTTACAAGTAATCCACCAAGTACTCTAGTGCTTATTGTACCACCAACTCTTACACCATTGTCAGAAACTAATATAGATGTATTTTGGTAACTAATACTTGTACTTATTGAACCATACCAATCTACAGTAACTTCTCTTGTTACTGCTATTGGTGTTGAATTTCCTTCATCATCAACATAAGTTCCTTTTAAAGTCATCGTATTAACTTTGCTATAATCATTTATGTTATTTCCGATTTTTGAACTTATCTTACCCTCTAATAGTCTTTGACTACCTGCGTATACTTTTTCCTGTAGTCTTATGTTTTGGGTATTGTTTCCTATGTAATTTCCAGATACCACGGAATCTTCTACGATTGATGTTGACCAAGTGAAATTCTGAGCATTTAAAGTTATCTGTCCATTATCTAAATGTCCACCATTTGATACTTTTATTTCTGCCCATAGAATTTCATCAGTTGATTGAATATCTCTAGCCGTACCTCTTATCCTTTCTGCATAACCATCGCCATCATAATCTCTGGTGAAGAAAACCGAAAACTCTACATTAGGACTTTGAGTTTGATAATCTTCATCTTCAAGTTCGCCATATTTTTTAGCCATTTGATTTTCTATGTCTAATTTGCTTTGAGTAATAATGCTATTTACTTTTGGTAAAGCGATTATTACTGCAATTGCAAATAAAATTAATGCTATAGCGATGACATAATTTTTTTTACTTACCTTTCTCATTTGAATTTCTCCTTTTAAATATATTTGTATCTTTTAGTTTAATAATAATATATTTATATTAATAAAAAAAGCAGTGGCAAACCTGTGTTACGTCACTGTTTTTACGGAAGTTCAAAACCGTTTATTATATTAAATTTTGATTAAATTTTTGTTTAAATTTTAGTATTTTTTAGATATATTTAAATAAATACTTACGGATTAGCATTTTTGCAAATATTGATTTATATTATTGTTTTTTGTGGTTGGCGGGCGCCCAATGAGCGCCCCTACATTTGTCAATTTCTATTTTTATAATTTTTTGTTTTGGCGGGCGTCCAATGAGCGCCCCTACATTTGTTAATTTTCTTTTTTTATAATATTTTGTTTTGGCGGGCGTCCAATGAACGCCCCTTGTCATTATAATATTTTCATAATTATCAATTATTATTTTTTCAAATATTATGACACATACAGAATAAAAAAGAAATCCCCAATTTGTTTACAAATTGGGGATTTCTTTTATTTATTCATTATCTCTTCAAATTCTGGTCCGTCAATTTTCTCTTTTTCTATTAATACATTTGCAACTGCATGTAATTTCTCATTATTATCTGTTAATATTTGAACTGCTCTTTTATAAGCTGTATCTATTATTTTCTTAACTTCTTCATCTATTAAAGCTGCTGTTTCTTCACTATAATCTTTATGTTGTGCTAGATCTCTTCCAAGGAATACTTCTCCTGAATCTTGACCATATTGAATTGCTCCTAATGCTTCTGTCATACCATATTTTGTAACCATTGCTCTAGCTATTTTTGTAGCTCTTTCAATATCATTGCTTGCTCCTGTTGAAATATCTCCTAATACTAATTGTTCAGCAACTCTACCTCCAAGAAGAGATACTATATTTTCTTCCATTTCTGTTTTTGACATAAATGATTTATCTTCTGATGGTCTATACATTGTATATCCACCAGCCATTCCTCTAGGAATGATTGATATTTGATGAACATTATCTTGTGTTTCTAAAAATCTACTTACAACCGCATGTCCTGCTTCATGGAATGCAACTAATTTTTTCTCTTTATCACTTATTACTTTTGTTTTCTTTTCTGGTCCCATTGTAACTTTAATCATAGCATCTTCAACTTCTTGCATTCCTATTTCTGCTTTATTTCTTCTAGCTGCAAGTAAAGCTGCTTCATTCAATACATTTTCCAAATCTGCACCAGCAAATCCTGCTGTATTTTTTGCTATTGTAGATAAATCAACATCACTTGCTAATCTTTTCTTTCTTGCATGTACTTCTAATATTTGTTCTCTTGCTTTAACATCAGGGCTTCCTACTACAATTTGTCTATCAAATCTACCAGCTCTTAATAATGCTTTATCTAATACATCTGGTCTATTTGTAGCAGCAAGTACTATAACACCTTCATTAGCACTAAATCCATCCATCTCTACTAATAATTGATTTAATGTTTGTTCTCTTTCATCATGACCTCCACCAAGACCAGCACCTCTTTGACGTCCCACTGCATCAATCTCATCTATAAATACTATACATGGTGCATTTTTCTTAGCTTGATCAAATAAATCTCTAACTCTTGATGCTCCAACACCAACAAACATTTCTACGAAATCAGATCCACTTATTATAAAGAATGGAACTCCAGCTTCACCTGCAACAGCTTTTGCAAGTAAAGTTTTACCTGTACCTGGTTGACCAACAAGTAAAACACCTTTTGGTATTCTTGCTCCCATATCTGTGAATTTTTTTGGTGATTTTAAAAATTCAACTATTTCTTCTAATTCTTCTTTTTCTTCATCAACTCCAGCAACATCTTTAAATGTAACTTTAGTTTTATCATTATTATTTATCATTCTAGCTTTACTTTTTCCAAATGACATTGAAGAATTTTTTCCTCCTTGGTTTGGATTCATAAGTATTACCCAAAATATTAAAAATACAATTAGGATTAATACTGGAGAAAATACACTTAATAATGTATAAATTATTGAAGTTTCTTCTTTATCTAATTCAATCGTACCATTTAACATTTTATCATTGATATGTTCCATTAAATTATCAACACTTGGGATTGTTACTTCTTTAATAATATTATCATCTGACAAAGTAACTTCTGCAGTGGTACCATCTGCTGACAAAACAATTTTTTCAACTTTTTCTGATGCAATATTGCTAATAAGTTCAGAATAATTCATTTGTGTTGAAGCATTATTCATAGCTGCACTAAAAATAACAACAGCAAGAATTATTAAAACTAGCCACATTGCTAAATTTCTAATTCCCTTTTTCAAGTTAGTATCCTCCTATAAATTTCATTTGAATAAAATATAGCATACAAAAAATCTAATATCAATAGATTTTTTCAAAAGAAATATTGCTGTAACATATGATTTTAAAGCATTTCCTACGGATTAGCTAATCAAGTCTTATTATAACAATTTGATTATTTTTTATTAATACTTTTGTATGCTTATTTGGAGTTAAATATTTATTTCCTTCACCTTTATTACATAGTTTTATTACATCATCAATATGAATTTTCTCTATTCCCCTAGTAGTTTTAAATAACTTATTTATTGAATAAAGAATAATTCTTTTTTGGATAACTGGATATTGAGTATTAAATTTTTTTAAATCAAGCTTTACATTTAAAGTCTGTCCGATATCTTCTAGAGTTTTTGTTTTAGAATCACTATTAATTTTAGACATGATTTCATTATTATATACGTCTATTTCTAAATTTTCTTCTATTAATATATCATTATAGATTTTTTCTGTTTCCATATTTAAATATTCAGACTCTTCTGAAATTAAATCAGATAGCCTAGTAATAGTTTCTATAATATTTGGATTAAATTCTTTTTTTATAAACGGAATAACAATATTCCTTATTTTATTTCTTGAAAATTCATTTTCATCATTAGATTCATCATGTCTTGGATTTAAATTTTCTGTATATTTTTCTATATCCACTCTTTCAATTTCAATTAAAGGTCTAATATAATAACCATTTTTTGGAAGAATACCTTTTAAACCGCTAGGTCCAGACCCCCTTAAAATATTTAAGATAATCGTTTCAACATTGTCGTTTTTATTATGTGCAATTGCAATTTTATTAGAATTTGTTTTTTTCATAATCTCATTAAAATACTCATATCTAACTTTTCTTCCTGATTCTTCTAATCCCATTTTATTATCTAAAGCATACTTTTTAATATCTGTATTTAAAACATAACATTTTATGCCTATTTTTTCACAAAAATTAATAACATATTTTTCGTCTATATTTGCATTGCTTCTTATTCCGTGATTAATATGAGCAACACAAATTTCAAAATTCATTTTTTGTTTTAACTTATTTAAAATATCTAACATACAAATTGAATCTGGACCTCCAGAAACACCTAATACGATTTTATCACCATCTTGAATTAAATCATATTTTTTTATTGTTTTTAAAATATCTTCTTCTAACATAAAAAACCTCTTTAATATATATATATGTAAAATTTGGGCGAGCTAAGCTCGCCCAAATTTTATCCTGCTTCGTCTTCGTGATATCTATCTAAATTTCCAAATTTTGTATAATTTGGAAGCCATGACAATTTTACTGTTCCTGTAGAGCCACCTCTGTGTTTTGCAATAATTACTTCTGCTACGTTTTTATCCTCACTATCTGCATTATAGTAATCATCTCTATATAAAAAGAAAACTAAATCTGCATCTTGTTCAATAGCCCCAGATTCTCTTAAATCCGAAAGCATTGGTCGTTTGTCTTCTCTTTTTTCAGCACTACGTGATAATTGAGATAATGCAATTACAGGAATATTTAATTCTTTTGCTAGTATTTTCAAAGATCTACTTATTTCAGATATTTCCTGTTCACGACTTGCATTCCTTTTCCCTGAACCAGATACTAACTGTAAATAATCTATTACAACAAGACCAATATCTTTTTCTAATTTTAATTTTCTACATTTTGCTCTAATTTCCATAGCTGTTATTCCAGGAGTATCATCTATATAAATTTGTGCTTCTGATAATGTACTTGTAGCAGTTGCTATTTTTATCCAATCATTATCATCAAGTTTGCCTGTTCTAATTTTATTACTATCAACTAAAGCCTCACTACATAGTATTCTATTTGCTACTTGTTCTTTAGACATTTCTAAATTAAATATAACAGCTCCTTTATTTGCTTTAATTGCAACATTAGTAGCAATATTTATAGCAAAAGCAGATTTTCCCATTGCAGGTCTAGCTGCAACAATTATTAAATCTGATTCGTGAAGCCCTGCTGTCATCATATCTAAATCTGTAAAACCTGTAGTAAGACCTGTAATCATACCTTTATGATTATATAAATTTTCTAGTTCTGCAAGAGATGATGCAAGAATCTCTTTCATAGCAAAATAAGATTTTGAACTTTTATTTTGAGCTAAATCAAATACTTTTTTTTCTGCCATATCTAAAATTGTATCAACATCTTCAGCTTCATCATAACCTAAAGAAATAAGTTCATTAGACATTTCAATCAAACGTCTCATCATTGATTTTTCTTGTACAATTTTTATGTACATATCTACATTTGCTGTTGTTGGTACTTTGTCTGGAAGTTCAGCTAAATATTTAAATCCACCAACTCTTTCAAAATCACCCATTTCAACAAGTTCAGATTTTACTGTTACTATATCAACAGGTAAAGATTTAGAATATAAATTAAAAATTGCTGAAAATATTTTTCTATTATCTTCTCTATAAAAATCCTCTTCTCTTAATTTTTCTAGAGCACTTAGAACAGCATCTCTGTCTGTAAGCATACTTCCAATAATTGCTTGTTCTGCCTCTATATCATGTGGTGGCACTTTTCCGTAATCCATTTTTTCCTCCAAATAATATTATGTATACAAATTTCTATTTTCCTAATATTTGTACTTTTAATTTTGAAATAACTCCTTCATCTAACTTTAATTCGACATTTGTTACACCAATAGTTTTAATTGTATCTTTTAAAATAATTTTTTTCTTATCAATATCTATATTAAATTGTTTTTTTAATTCTTCAGAAATTTCCTTGCTAGTAACCCCTCCAAATAATTTTCCGTTTTCTCCTGCTTTTACTTCTATTTTTAGTGTTAGTTTTAACAATTTTTCAGATAAAGCTTTTGCCTTTTTTAAATTTTCATTTTTTCTATAAGCAATAGATTCATTTTTTGCTTTTAAATTATTCATATTTCCAACATCAGCAGGTACAGCTAGGTTCTTAGGGAATAAATAATTTCTAGCATATCCATCTGCAGCATTTACAATTTGATCTTTTTTTCCTACACCTTTTATATCTTGTTTTAGAATAACTTTCATAGCATTATTCTTCCTTTCATTTTATTTATATTAATTAATGCATATTTTATAACAAATTAGCAAAATTTTCAAGAATAACATTATATAAATAATATTTTTATTATAAATGCGGGCGCCCAATGAGCGCCCCTACATGTTACATTATTAAATTATATAAAGTTTTTATTATAAATGTGTGGGCACCCATTGGGAGGCTGTTGAAAAAGTGCAATTTTTTTGTAAAAATTATGTTTACCAAAATTGAATCCCTATTTTATTCAAAAATGCCATATAAAGTGGAGATAAATTTATAATTTTATATTAAATTTAAAGCAAAAGTGGAGATAAAAAATTTGTACTTTTTGTAAAATTTAAAATAATCGACTTTTTCCCCATTGGGTGCCCACACATTTATAAAATTAATCTATTTCTGTTAGATATTCATTTATTCTTATAATCAATTCATCTTTTGCTTCTTGTATTGTAACATTTTCTAACTGAGCTCCTGCAAGAGTTATATGTCCTCCACCGCCCAATTTTTCTAAAATAATTTGTACATTAATATCACCAATTGAACGTCCACTAATAAAAACTTTTTCACCCATTTTTCCTATAACGAAAGAAGCTGTAATATTGCTTATAGTAAGTAATTCATCTGCTGTTTTAGCACATATTAAATTTGCATTCTCGTCTTCTTCATTATCGTATGTTGCAATAGCTATTGTGTCATTTATAATTTCTGCTTTCTTAACAATTTCTGCTATTAAATTATAACTTTCTAAATCAGTTTGGAACCACTTCTTTACTTTTATAATATCAACACCAAATTTTCTCAAATAAGCTGCTGCTTCAAAAGTTCTAACACCTGTTTTAAATGTGAAATTTTTTGTGTCTACCATTATTCCACCATATAAACTCTCTGCTTCTATAAGTTCTAATGTAACATCTTCTTGTGCATATTGAATTATTTCAGTAACTAATTCTGCAGTAGATGATGCATAAACTTCATGAAATGTTAAAACTGTATTATCAATAAAATCAGGGCTTTTTCTATGATGATCTATTATAACAACATTTTCTGTATAATTTAGTAGTTCTGGAAATTCTACATAGTTTTTCTTATGTGTGTCTACTATTATCAATAATGTAGATTCATTTATTTTTCTTAGAGCACTTTCTAAATCTAAAATAGTATCTTTATAATCTTCATCATTTTTTAATATTTCCCAGAACTTTCCTAAAGAAGTTCCTTTTGGCTCTGTAGCAATATATGCTTCCTTGCCTAATGATTTTGTAAATCTATATAATCCCATTGCAGAACCTAAAGCATCAATATCTATATTTTTATGTCCCATCAAAATTATATTACTTGAATTTAATATTAAATCTGATAATGTATGAGATATTGTTCTAGCTTTAACTTTAGTTCTTTTTTCTACTTCTAATGTCTTTCCACCATAGAATTTAATCTTTCCATTTTTTCTAACTAAAACCTGGTCTCCTCCTCTTCCAAGAGCTATATCCATTCCAGATACTGCATTTCTATATTTTTCAAAGTTATTTTTTCCATCAGTAGAAATAGAAATACTAATAGTTACTTGGATTCTTGTATCTACTCCCAAATTTTTTACTTTTTCTAATATTTCAAATTTTTCTTTTTCAAGTATAGTTAAATATTCTTGATTAAAAACTAGTATAAAACTATTGCTTTCAGTTTTTGAAACAAAACCTTCTGTTTTAGAAGCCCAAGTTAAAATTTCTTTTTCTATTCTTGATAATATTGTAATTTTTTCTTCAGGAAGAGCTCTTTGTAGAATTTCATCATAATTATCTATATTAATAATTCCTATACATGTTCTTTCTTTATTATATCGATCAAACAATTCATTATACTTTGTTTCGTCAACAAAATAAAGTGTAAGTAAATATTCTTTTAGCCTTCTTTTATCTTTCTTTTTACTTCTTCCTACACCACAATATATCTTGTAAGTTTTTCCACCTATAGTAAATTGTTTTGTAATCTCTTTTGTTTTCTCATTTTTCTCTAAATCTATTTTTATTTCTTTTACTATCGGTATTAAATACGTATTAATTTCTATTCCTGCAAATTCCTCAACAAATTTTTTGCTTTTCCAAATAATTTTTCCATCTGTTTCTATAAGAACTAGTGGAATTGGTGAATTTATTAAATTATTTTTGGTAGCAGAATTAACATCAGATGTTAATTCTTGAATATGATTAAATAATTCATTTTTTTGTTTAGAAGTATTTACAGCAGAATAAATTATAATCGCCAAAAATATTATAATTGAAGGAATAATCCATTTTTGATCATAAAAACAAATTATAGTTAAAAGCGTCGTTATTAATACTATATATACTACTAACTTAGCAAATAGCTCCTTACTAAAATTATTATTTGAATTTGGCATAATATCTTCCTTTCAAATTCCATTTTAACAGAATAATTATACTATTTATAAATTGAAAAGTCAAATTTATGTATATCTTGGATAATGATTACTAATTTTGAAAATCATAAAACCATTTCAAAAATGTCTACTTTTTATATAAATATACTTTTCTGTTTTTAATATATTTTATGATGTATAAAACAACATTTATAAAACTTTCTTTATTAATACCTAAAATGCTGAACATAAGTATTGGCAAATATAAGCCTATAAAAAAATAAATTTTTAGACTAATACTTTTAAAAATAAAATTAGTTATACTAAAAATAAGTACTCCTAAAATTACATCAATTATAGCTGTTGAATAGCTTATAAATCCGAATAGTTTTAAATTATAATTATAATTTTTTGGAAAAATAAATTTCATTTTTACCTCCTTTTATTTTTTTGTAAAACCTGATATATTTGATGAAATTGTAGTTGTTAATCCTCCAAATAATTGATACATATAATTGTTTGTACGCATTAATGCAAATATAATTCCAATATATAATAATTGTTTTAAAATAGGATTGTTTTGAATATCTATCGAAAAAGCTAATAATAAAATTATGGCTATAAAAATCTGTTCTAATAACAAAGATATAAAAATTTTTATCCATGATTTAAAAAACCACTCTGTTTTATCTAAAATTAAAGTCAATATTGCAAATGGACAAATAATTATTAAAATTTGAATTAATATATATCTTAGCGAATATGTAAATACCAAGTTAATAAATCCAATTGAAGTAAATGATTTAACAATTCCTTCAAATGAAAAAGCATTAAATTCATTTTCTGATACATATACTTCTTTATTTATCAAAGTAATAAAATTTGAAAAACTAATCTCTTGATTAAATAAATTTTTACCTAAAACAATAATCTGATCTGAAACTAATGAAACTAAATTTATTATTTCTGAACATATCCATACTGATGAATTCATCAATATTACAAATATAACTAATTTGAAAAAAAACTGAGATGGAGTCTGAGATTTAGAAAGAGTAAAATGTGAAAATAAATAATTAACTGCAAAAAATATTATTATTCCAAACACTAATGAATTGCATATAAGTAATATTCCATTTGAAAAAGAATCCCCTAATATCTTTTGAAAATTTTCTCCTTCCAATATTTCTTTATCCAAAAAAGTTATTTTATCTAAAATTCCATAAATATTATTATCTATTGAAGAAAATAATTTCGAGAATAAACTATTTATTATATTAAATATCGATTCTGCTATATTCTTATCATTCATATTATTTTAATAATGTTTCCATAAAAGATAATACTAAATCTATTACAAGAATAAATCCATATGAAAACAAACTTCCCCTAATTACTTTTTTTGATGTTCTAATTTTTTCTTCGTCTCCAAAACTGAATTTCTTCATTAGTACTCCACTGCCTACTGCAACTGCTGCAGCAGGTGTTGATATTTTTAATATATATTTTTCTATTTTCTCAAATGCACCTGTTAAAGTTGAAATCAACTTTGGATCTGCTGCAAAAACTTGTGGAGTTAGTACAAAATAAAAAAATAAGAAAATTAGTATAAAATTTATAATTGTTTTTATTTTCATTTATATCCTTCCTTTCATACATATTCTATAAATCTTCTTTAAAATAAGGAATCATTTTTAACTCCTCTGGTTTCAATATTTTAAAACCATTTGATAAAAAACATAATCCTGAAAAAGTCCTAAGTTCTTGAGTAAAAAAGTTAGTATCATAAATATAATCTTTTTGCGTAAATTTATTAAAGCTTTCTGATATACTAGAGTCTCTAGATATTAATGTATCCATTATAAAGCTATAGTTAGTTTCTTTAGCATTTTCAGAAACAGTTATTGATGACTTTTCTTTTTCTTCTTTTCCTATCTGTTTTTGTGCCTCTTCAATAGTAAAAATATCATCAGTTCTAAACCAAATTTTATTAACCAAACTCTGTATTATAACTTTAACTGTAGATTGATCTTTTATTGTATTTAAAAGAGAAGTATAACTTTGAGTAGCCACTATATTTATACATTTTGCTTCTCTACTTTGTGAAAAAAAATCTGAGTCTGTACTTGTTACATATTCATGATATTCATCACTTATAAAACATGATTTTCTAATTTTTTTGTTATTACTAAGTCTATTCATAACAGTTGTTTGAAAATCAAGTTTTAAATATGCTGCAATTATTTTAGATAAGTTCTCATATTCTGAAATATTCATATTCAAAACTACGATTTTCCCTTCATCTAAAACTTCATCAAAGCCTTTGAAATTTATTTCATTTTTTGGGGGACAAAATGTTTTGGAAACATTATAATCTGATACAAAAATATTTGTAATTCTACTAATTTCTGATTTTAAAATTGATATTGTTCTACTATCCAAAGAAAAAAATTCTTTTTGAAAAAAATTTAAACAAGATAATAATTCATACTGATCAGGTCTAGTTAATTTATTTTCTAAAAATTTATTTCTGATTAGTTCTATTTTTTCTTTATAATAATTTTCAAACATAACTATTTTATGAATTTCTGCAAAATCAACATACCCATCATTATATAATCTACATAGTTTTATACATTCTGTTAATACCTGTTCTGCCTTGTCTAACCAATATGATTCAGAATTATTTTTACTAAACAAAAGCAAAATTGTTTTAAGTCTATTTGCTAAAACAACTGGTTTTAAATCTGGTTTATCTAGCGGATTATATTTAATACCACCAATTAAATCAATTTTTAATAAATCCTCCTTTCTATTATATTCTTCTGCAAATTCTTCTACCTTCTTGTAGTAATTACCTTTAACGTCTAATATAAGCATAGCGATTTTATTATCAAAATCATCTGCTTTAAATCTAATTATTTGTTTTGTAAAAGGATACATTGCAGAGCTAGTTTTTCCACTTCCTATAGTTCCAGTTATTAATATATTTTGATATAATCCATCTTCTTCAATAAATTTTAAAATTCCATTTTTATTTGTTCCAATTTTTAATCTAAGTTTACTTTCATCTATATTATTTTCTATTTTAATTTTCTTTTTTGAATTATTTAAGAATTTAATAAATAATGATTTAAATAAAATTGAATATGAAATTATACATGAAATACAATATAAATATTTAATTTTTAGCCATATTTCTGGGTATTTTTCACAAATATCAAAAGGTGTTAATGCTAAATCAAATATAACATTTTTTGAAATAAACAATTTAAAAAATAAAACAAAATTAATAAAAAAACAAATCAATAAAAATAGTAAATAATATATTATGAATTTCTTAATCTTTTTCATCTTTTAACATTGATTTTTTATAATTTAATTTGGAACCTTGCAGATTTTGCAAAAATGAAATTTGAAAAATTGAATAAATTGAATTAAAAATTACAAAAATATTAATACCAAAACTTATAAAGAAAATATCAACTATAAAACTAATAGCTAAATCACCTCTTTTTTATAAGTTTTGATTATGATACATCATTTTTTTAAGTTTGTCTATACTTTTTTAAAAATTTATGATAAAATATATTAGAAATTGTATATTTACATATTTTCTTAATCAGAATATAACTTAGATTGGAGGAATTTATAATGATAAATAAAGATATAAATCTTGTTGAACTTATGCAAAAATATCCAGACAAAGTAAATATTCTTATGGAAGCTGGTATGCATTGTCTAGGTTGCATGGCATCACAATTCGAATCTTTAGAAGAAGCTTGTATGGTTCACGGAATAGATATAGATGATTTATTAGCAAAATTAAATGAAAAAGCTGAAGATTAATCTTCAGTTTTTTTATTATAATTTTTTTTAAATTAATTTAAAATTTTATTGTTTTTATTAATTTGAAATGATATAATGCGACATATACAAAAGATAAATTTAAGGAAAGAAGCGGAATATTCTATATCCGCGTTTTTGTTGCTTAAATTTATATGTGGGGGTTAACAAATGAAATTAGATGCAAAAGAAAAATCAGTCTTATTTTCAACTACAGAAATACCAGATGTTTTTTTTACTGAATATATGGGAATCGCTAACGGCGATTTTGTTAAAGTTTACTTTTATATGGTATTTCTATCTAATTATAATAAAGATATAAATATAAACGAACTTTCTAAATCATTAGCTCTTCCATACCCTACCGTTCAAGATGCAATAAAATTTTGGGAAGAACAAGGTTTACTTATAAAAAATCCTACTGGTTATTCACTTGCAAACCTTCAAGAAATAGAACTTTCCAAGCTATACAATCCTAAACTTACATCATCTCCTGAAAATATGAAAGAAACCGAATTAAGTAAGGAAAGAGCTCACACAATTGAATGTATAAATGATCAATTTTTCCAAGGAGTAATGTCTCCTACTTGGTACACAGATATTGATATGCTATTTAATAAATATGGATTTGATGATCAAGTTATGCTAGCTTTATTCAATTATGCTTATGATAAAAGAGCTTTACATATAAAATATCTTACTACTGTTGCTGATGGTTGGTATAAATGTAATATAAAAACATTTGATGATTTAGATACATATTTCGCAAAACGCGAAAAAATAAATGTTTTAAAAAGAGAAATTTCTAACAAGTTAAGATTAAATAGATCATTAAACACATTTGAAGAAGAATATGTTGAAAAATGGAATCAAGAGTATGGATATGGAATGGATATAATAAATTTAGCACTTCAACGCTCTACTAACAAATCAAATGTTGGATTTTCATATTTTGATAAAATATTAACAGACTGGCATGAAAAAGATTATAAAACAGTTTCAGATATCCAAAATCATTTAACTAGCATTGATGAAAAGAAAACTCGTACGAAAAAAGTGGAATCAATGTCTAATAATAATTTCGAATTCACTCAAAGTACTTTTGATAGCTTAAACTTATTATATGATAATTAGAAAGGAGCTTAATTATTTTTGGACGCAATTATTTTAAAACAAGTTTTAAGAGAATATAATACTAAAAGAAATATAGCTATAAACGAAGCTGAAAAAAGAAAATTTGAATTATTATCAGTAAATCCAAAACTAGCAGAAATAGAAAAAGAACTTGCTACAACATCAATTCAAACTTCTATTACTTTACTTAATTCAAATGAAGATGAAAAACATAAAGCACTAAAAGAATTAGACAAAAAAAATAAAAAATTAATAAAAGAAAAAAATGCTATATTAAAGCAATTATCCAAATCATCAGATTATTTATCTCCTCATTTCGAATGTAAAAAGTGTGAAGATACAGGTTATATCGAGGAAAATAATAAATCAGTGATGTGTAGTTGTTTAAAACAAAAAATATTTAATTTATATTATAATAAATCTAATATAGGAAATTTGGATAGAGAAAATTTTTCTAATTATAATCCTAGATTATTCTCTAATAAAACAAATGTCGAACTTTATAAATCAGAAATTTCTCCTAAAGAAAATATGGAACTTTTAAAAGAAAAAGCATGGAATTTTATAAATAATTTTGATGATCCTACAGAAAAAAATATTCTATTTACTGGGAATACAGGCCTTGGAAAAACATTTCTGTCAAATTGTATTGCAAAAGAAGTTTTAGAAAAAGGAAAAACTGTTTTATATCAAACTGCTCCAGTTATGTTTGATAATATTCTAGATACACGCTTTGGAAAAGAAGGAACAAATATAGATTTAATAGATAATATATATAATGTTGATTTACTAATTATAGATGATTTAGGCACAGAAAAAATTACCGAAACAAAAATATCTGAGTTATTTACTATAATAAATACACGATCATTAAATTCTAACCATAAAGCTACCAAAACCATTATATCTACTAATCTTACAATTGAAGAATTATTTAAAGTATATTCAAGTAGAATTGGCTCTAGGTTAGTTGGCAATTATAGATTTTTAAGATTTTTTGGTGAAGATTTAAGATTTAAAACAAATGTAGGAGCGCTCATCGGGCGCCCGCAAAAAAATAAATAATACAAATTATATAATAATAATACATTGGGGCGCTCATCGGGCGCCCGAAAAAAGTCCTATTAGGACTTTTTTTTTTTAATACATTTTGTAAAAAAAACGAAATGAAAATTTAACCCAAAATTAATATTTCTTGAAACCTGCAGAATATCGCAAAATTAAGAATAATTTGAATAATTTGATTATAATTTGTATATTGTTTTTTATAAATTATATGATATTCTTAATATATAATAATGGATTAATAAGGAGATATTTGCAATGGATAATAAAGATAATAAATTAGGAAGTGACATAATTGATGGAAAAATCATTAATTGGGATGATTTGACTCAAGAACAATTAAAAGAATTGAAATTAAAATACGAAAAAAAACAAAAAGAAATTCTTGCTAAAATTGAGAAAGAATTAAAACTTGATGAGAATGAAAACAATAAGGAAGACGATAATATTAGATAAAATTATAATTAAAAAGGAGAAAAATTATATGGATGCAACAATAACAACAACTACTAATCAAGAAAATTTGCTTGGATTAATGAAAGAGTTAACTGCTACTCAAGTAACACTGGCTAAACTTGATGCTCAATTAGCATTAAGCCAAGCAAAAGATCAAGTAAATAGTATTATTGATACTACTAGGGAAAATTTAAAACAACAAGCAAAACAATGTAAAGTCGATTTAAATAAATTTACGGAAACATATAAAAAAAATAGCGAAAGTAAAAGTGGAATTTTAGAAGATTATAAACAAGCTCTTGATGACGTAAATAGTTATTACAATTCTGTTTTTACTAATATTTTAGAGAAGAAAGCTCAATTAGAAGCTGATGAACAAGATACTATTTTAAAACAATCTGAAACAAAAAATAATTTAAAAGAAGCTAAAAAACAGTTTCCTATACAAGAGAAAAACTTAAAAAATGAAATTAAAAAAGCCGTTAAAGAAGGAGATTTAGATACTGCTCAAGAGAAATTATCAGAATTACAAGAACTTTATGAAAATAGTCCAGTAGATGAATATCAAACAGCATATGAAGGATTAGATACTAGAAGAAAAGAATTAAGAAAAGCAATAGAAGATTGTGAGAATGAATTTAATAGAGCCTTAGAACAAAGAAATAATATGTTAAATATGCTTAAAGACGGAAAAAATGTTTCATTAGCTAATCTTCCAAAGCAAAGTTTCTTACAAAAAATGTTAGGAGCTGTGCTTAATAGATTTAATAAAACAAAAACTTTTATGAAAAATGCAATAGATCCTCTTAAAGCAAAAATTGCTACAATAAAAAATGAAGACATACCAAGAATTAAGGAAAGTGTTGAAAAAAATAAGAAAGACTTTACAGATAAGGTTGTATCAAAAAGACGTGCGATTGAAGCTAAAGTTACAGATACAATGGAACAATGTGCAACAAAGTTATCAAAATCAAAACAAAAAGTTATTGATACATTTGGAGATATAAAAAATTTTGCTGTTGATAAAGCAGCTGATGTTAAAGAAAATATAGGAGAAAAAGTTGATTCTGCTAAAAAATTTGCAGGACAAGTAAAAGATAATATTATTACTAGAAAAGATAAAATTGTTAAAGGTGCTCAAAATTTAGTAACCTCTGTAGTAGACGGTGCTCAAAATGTAAAAGATAGTGTTACCACTCATGTTACATCTACTATTTCTAATGTACAGACTTCTTTTAGAAATACTATAGATAAAGGAAAACAATTAAAACTCGATTTGATAAGTAAGGCACAAACAAAGCTTAAAGATAACCAAAAAGAAATTGAAGCTAAAAGAGAAGTTCTTAATGGGAAAAATCAGCAAGATAACGCTGAACCTGAATTATAAAATTTCCTAGTATATATAATATGATTATAAAACATATGGGCGTTCATTGAACGCCCATAAAAATTGTATAGAAAAAAATAGCTGGAATTGAACACTTTTAGTATTCAATTCCAACTATTTTTTTATTCATCATCTTTTTCAGGTTCTATAGTTTCTATACTAACAACTTTACCATCATTTGTTCTCATTAAAGTAACACCTTGTGTAGATCTACCTAAAATACTTATTTCATCCACTTTCATTCTTATTATTGTTCCATTATCTGTAATAAGCATTACATCTTCTTCTCCACTTACTACTTTAATTCCAACTATGTCTCCTGTTTTTGGTGTAATCTTATAAGTAATAACTCCTCTACCACCTCTATTTTGAACTCTGTATTCATCAAGTTCTGTTCTCTTACCAAATCCATTTTCAGTAATAGCAAGAAGTGTAGCTCCTTCTCTAGATACTATTGGTTCCATTCCTATAACACAATCTTCTTCATCAAGTCTCATTGCAATAACACCCTGGGCTGTTCTTCCTATTGGTCTTACATCTTTTTCATCAAATGTTATTGATAAACCTTTCTTTGTAACAAAAACTATATTATCTTCACCATCTGTAAGTCTAACATCTATAAGCTCATCATCTTCTTTTAAATTAATTCCAAGTAAACCTGTAGTTCTAGATGAATCATATTCTTTAAGTGGAGTTTTCTTAACTATACCTTTTTTTGTTCCCATTAAAATATACTTTCCTTCAGCATAATTTTGAATTGGTATAATTGCAGAAACTTTCTCACCAGCATCTAAATTTAATAGGTTAACAATAGCTGTACCTTTAGCAGTTCTTCCAGCTTCTGGAATTTCAAATCCACGAAGTCTGTACATTTTTCCCTTATTAGTAAAGAATAATATTATATCATGTGTTGAAGCTGTAAATATTGATTTAACAAAATCATCTTCCTTAGTAGTAATACCCAATATTCCTTTGCCACCACGTCTTTGTGATTTATATGTGTCTACAGGCATTCTCTTTATATAACCAAATCTAGTTAAAGCAATAACTGTTTGTTCTTCTTTGATAAGATCTTCTTCATTGAATTCGCCTTCAGCTGCAACTATTTTTGTTAATCTTTCATCACCATATTTCTCTTTAATTTCAAGTAATTCGTTTTTAATAATATCATATACCATAGACTCATTTGCTAAAACATCTTTATAATAAGCTATTAATTTCATAAGCTCATTATATTCTTCTTCTAATTTTTCTCTTTGCAATCCTTGTAATCTCTTAAGTTGCATATCTAGAATTGCTTGTGCTTGAATATCAGATAATTTGAATCTTTCCATTAATCTTTCTTTAGCATCATCATAAGATTCACGAATTATTTTTATAACTTCATCTATATTATCAATAGCAATTAGTAATCCTTCTAATATATGTGCTCTTGCTTCAGCTTTCTCTAAATCAAATTTAGTTCTTCTAATTACTACTTCTTTTCTATGTTTAATATAAACATCTAAACATTGACGTAAACTTAATATTTCTGGTTTTCCATCAACAAGAGCAAGAGTAATTACACCAAAAGTATCTTGCATTTGTGTATGTTTATATAATTGATTTAAAATAACTTGAGGTCTTGCATCTCTTTTTAGTTCAATTACAACTCTAACCTTTTCTGTTCTATCAGATTCGTCTCTAACATCACTTATACCTTCAATTCTTTTATCTTTAACAAGTTCTGCTATATTTTCTATAAGTTTAGCTTTATTGACTTGGTATGGAAGTGAATGTACAACTATTCTTTGTCTATTTGAACTCATTTCTTCTATTTCTGCTTCTGCTCTAACTGTTATTTTTCCTCTACCTGTAGTATAAGCTTGTTTAATTCCTTCTCTTCCAAGTATCTGTGCTCCTGTAGGAAAATCAGGACCTTTTATAATTTGCATAAGTTCTTCAATAGTTACTTCAGGATTTTCAATAACTCTTATAATTCCATTTATTACCTCAGTTAAATTATGTGGTGGTATATTTGTAGCCATACCTACTGCAATTCCAGATGAACCATTTACAAGTAATGCAGGTATTTTTGCAGGAAGTACTGTAGGTTCCATCAATCTTCCATCAAAGTTTGGCATAAAATCTACTGTATTTTTTTCAATATCATCAAGCATTCTTTCAGATAGTTTTGACATTCTAGCTTCAGTATAACGATATGCAGCAGGGCTATCACCATCAACTGATCCAAAATTTCCATGTCCATCAACCATTGGATATCTCATTGTAAAATCTTGAGCCAGTCTAACTAATGCATCATATACAGAAGCATCACCATGAGGATGGTATCTACCTAAAACGTCACCAACTGTTGTAGCACATTTTCTATATGGTTTATCTGATGTAATTCCATCTTCATTCATTGTATATAAAATTCTTCTATGAACTGGTTTTAAACCGTCTCTTGCATCAGGTAAAGCTCTGGATACAATAACGCTCATTGCATAATCTATATACGCTGTTCTCATTTCTACATCGATATTTCTTTCAATAATACGTTCTTCTTGTCTTTCCATTTATTATCCTCTTTTCTTTTTACTTTAAATCAATTGTATTATATTAAAGTATTTTAAAAAAATCAAGAAAAATTTGCTAAAAAAGTTTTATTAATGCAGGGGTGGTTTGGCGGGCGCCCGATGAGCGCCCCTACATTTATCAATTTCCATTTTTTATAATTTTTTGTTTTGGCGGGCGCCCGATGAGCGCCCCTACATTCATCAATTATCATTTTATATAATTTTTTGTTTTGGCGGGCGCCCAATGAGCGCCCGCAATACATTTTGGTTAGCATCAATTGAATATCAATAAAAAACAAAAATATCCCCAATTTGTTAACAAATTGGGGATATTTTTTGTTATTTATTATCTTTTTTGATAATTGTTATTACTGCAAATATTATTGATGTTATTATTGTGATTACGAATTTTACTATTGCATCTCCTGTTTTTACTGTTTTTATTACTATTTTCTCTACTGGTTTTTCAATTATTACAGGTTCTGACTTTTTCTTATAATAGTATATTATTTCTTCATCTTCTTTTGTCATCTTTCCACTTGCATTGTTTGGTTTCTTTATTAATTCATATCCTTCTATTTCTTTTTCTTTGCTTGTGTACTCGTCTCCTTCGTGTACTTCTGTTATTTCTGGATCATAGATATCTTTATCTGTTTCTATATCTACATATCTTACAATCCTTCTTGATTTGTGTTTGTAATAATAAATTACTATTATATCTTCTTTTGTCATTGTTCCTTCTGCATTCTCTGGGATTCCTACTAAATCATATTTTTCTATTTCTTTTGCCTCTGTTTTGTAGGTATCTCCTACTTTTCCTGTATATGTTTTACTATCTATTTCTTCATTTGTTATTACATCAACATATTTTGCTATTACTCTTGCATCAATATTTTTCTTCTTATAATAATATACTACTTCTACATCTGATTTTGGTGTTTCACCTTCATTATTTTCTGGTATTTTCTCTTCATCTAATTCATAATCATCTATTTCTTTTGGTATTGTTGTATAGTCATCTCCTTCTGGCACATCTTGCTCATCTGGATCTACTATATCTTCATTTGTTTCTTCATCTACATATCTTGTTGTTATTGTTGCTCTATATTTGTAGTAGTAATTTACTATTATCTCTTCTTCTGTCATTTCTCCTTCTGCATTATCTGGTAATCTATCTTCCATTAAATCATATTTTGCAAATGTTTCTGATTCTGCTTTATATTTATCTCCTACTTTTCCTGCAATTTTTCTTGTTGCCAAAATCTCATCATTCATTACATCTATATGATTTACTGTTACCATTGTGTCTTCTCTATGTACATGATAATAATATATAACTATTTTGTCTTCTTTTCCTATTGTTCCTTCTGGATCTTCTGGTAAATCTTCTTCATCTAAGTCATATCCTTCTATTATTTCTGGCTCTGTTGTATATTCTTCTCCATCAAATATTTCTTCTGTTTTTGGTGGTATAATATCTTTACCAGTTTCTTTGTCTTGATATTTTGTTGTTATTGTTGATTCATATTTATAATAATAACTTACTATTATATCTTCTTTTGTCATTTCTCCTGATGGTCTTTCTGGCATTCTGTCTTCATTTAATACGTATCTATCAAAAGTTTTTGATGGAATGTTATAGCTATCTCCTTCATGTCCACTGTGAACAATCTCTTCTTCTAATAATGTTTCACTTCTACTATCATAATGTCTTTCTATTACTTTTGCATTATATTTATAATAGTATTTTACTATTGTTTGATTTTCAAATATCTTTTCACCTGATTCACCAGTTGTTACTGTTACTTTCATTGTTCCTGTTGCATTATCTGGCAATCTAGTTGTATCTAGTTCATAGCCTTCTATTTCTTTTCCTTCTGTTTCATATGGATCATTTTCATGTCCTGTTTTTGTTTCTGTTTCTATTGGTTCATTTGTTGCTGAATCTATATATTGTACTATTACTTCTGCTTTTTTTACATAATAGTATACTACCTCTATTGATGCTTGGTCTCTTGTTCCTTTTGCATTTTTTGGCATCTTATCTTCATCATCAACTAAGTCATATCCTGGAATTTCTTTTGGTAAGATTTCATATTCATCTCCCTCATTTCCTTTATGTGTTTCCTGATAAATTACCTCTTCTGTTATATCATCAATATGTTTTTCTATAACATCAGTTTGAACTCTATTATAATAATATGTTATTACTTTATCTTCTTTTTCTATTGTTCCTTCTGTTTCTTCTGGTAAATCTTCTTCATCTAGCTCATAACCAGCTATTTCAATAGGTTCTGTTCTAAATGTATCTCCTTCAAGCAATGTTTCAACTTTTGGATCTTGAATATCTAATTTTGTTGCTTTATCTACATATTTTGTTGTTACTGTTGATTGATGCTTATAATAATAACTAACAATTATATCTTCTTTTGTCATTTCTCCTGATGGTTTTTCTGGCATTCTGTCTTCATTTAATACATATTTATCAAAAGTTTTTGATGGGATGTTATAGCTATCTCCTTCATGTCCATTATGAACTATTTCTTCCTCTAATAATATCTCTGTTTTATTATCATAATGTCTTTCTATTACTTTTGTTTTATATTTATAGTAGTAAGTTATTACTTTGTCTTCTTTTCCTATTGTTCCATCTGGATCATCTGGTAACTCATCATTATCTAAATCGTAGTCTTCTATTTCTATTGGTTCTGTAGTATATTCTTCTCCATCAAATACTTTTTCTACTTTTGGATCTTGAATATCTAATCCTGTTGCTTTATCTACATATTTTGTTGTTACTGTTGATTCATATTTATAATAATAGCTTACTATTATTTCACCTTTTGTCATTTCTCCTGATGGGTTATCTGGCATTCTGTCTTCATTTAATACGTATCTATCAAAAGTTTTTGATGGAATGTTATAGCTATCTCCTTCATGTCCATTATGAACTATTTCTGCTTCTAATAAGCTTTCTGAATTATTATCATAATGTCTTTCAACTACTCTTGTTTTGTATTTATAGTAATATGTTATTACTTTGTCTTCTTTTCCTATTGTTCCATCTGGATCATCTGGTAACTCATCATTATCTAAATCATAATTATCTATCTCTATTGGTTCTGTATTATATTCTTCTCCATCAAATATTGTTTCAACTTTTGGATCTTGAATATCTAATCCTGTTGCTTTATCTACATATTTTGTTGTTATTGTTGATTGATATTTATAATAGTAACTTACTATTATTTCACCTTTTGTCATTGTTCCTGATGGTTTATCTGGCATTCTTTCTTCATTTAATACATATCTATCAAAAGTTTTTGATGGGATGTTATAGCTATCTCCTTCATGTCCATTATGAACTATTTCTGCTTCTATTAAGCTTTCTGAATTATTATCATAATGTCTTTCAACTACTCTTGTTTTGTACTTATAGTAGTATGTTATTACTTTGTCTTCTTTTCCTAGCGTTCCTTCTGTTTCTGTTGGTAAATTATCATTATCTAAATCATAATTGTCTATCTCTATTGGTTCTGTACTATATTCATCTCCTTCAGATATTGTTTCTACTTTTGGAGTTTGAATATCTAATTCTGTTGCTTTATCTACATATTTGGTTGTTACTGTTGATTGATATTTGTAGTAATAGTTTACTATTATTTCATCTTTTGTCATTGTTCCTGATGGTTTTTCTGGTAATCTGTCTTCATTTAATACGTATCTATCAAAAGTTTTTGATGGAATATTATAACTATCTCCTTCATGTCCATCATGAACTATCTCTGACTCTAATAAAGTTTCTGACTTATTATCATAATGTCTTTCAACTACTCTTGTTTTGTATTTATAATAATATTTTACTATTGTTTGATTATGGAATATTTTCTCATCAGATTCACCTGTTGTTACTGTTACTTTCATTGTTCCTGTTGCATTATCTGGTAATCTAGTTGAATCTAAATCATATCCTTCTATTGGTTTTCCTTCTGTTTCATATGGATCATTTTCATGTCCTGTTTTTGTTTCTGTTTCTATTGGTTCATTTGTTGCTGAATCTATATATTGTACTATTACTTCTGCTTTTTTTACATAATAGTATACTACCTCTATTGATGCTTGGTCTCTTGTTCCTTTTGCATTTTTTGGCATCTTATCTTCATCATCAACTAAGTCATATCCTGGAATTTCTTTTGGTAAGATTTCATATTCATCTCCCTCATTTCCTACATGTGTTTCTTCTTCAATTACATCTTTTGTTATATCATCAATGTGTTTTTCTACTACATTTGTTTTGATTTTTTCATAATAGTATTCTAATGTTATTTCTTCTTCCTTCATTGTTACTGTTTCATCATCTGGTTTGCTTACATTTCTATAATGTGGAAATTCTTTTACTGTTGATGTATATTGGTCTCCTACCAATCCTTCTGCATTTACTGTTTCTATTACTGCTTCTGTTTCTCTATCTATATGTTTTACTGTTACTTTGGCTTTTTTACTATAATATAATGTTATTGTCTTTGATTCTGCCTCATATTTTCCTGTTAATTCTCCATCTCTTTCAACATATGTATAGTCTTCTATTTCTTTTATTTCTACATTATATTCTTCACCTATTTTTCCAGGTTTTGTTTCTGTGTCTTGTATTTCTCTATCTGTTTGTTTATCTACATATCTTATCTTAATATCACTATCTGATAATGCGTAATAATATACTAATTCACTATCTTTTGAAAACTCTATTTCTTCTTCTGATACTATATTATCATCTTGTGTTATTATTGTTGGTTCGTATTTTTCTGATAATGTTTTATAATTACTATTTTCTTCTACTTCATATGTTTGTTCTGTACTTATATTTGTTACTTTATCATTTTCTATATCTACTTTTGTTTCATACTCGATGTTTTCATCTTTTGCAAGTTTTTCACCTGTTCCCTCTAAATAGTGATGTATATTCAATTCTACTGGAATAACTTTATAATAATATTTTACCTCTACTCCTCCATCTACTATTTCTCCTGATGCATTTGGTGGTAATTTATATTTTACTTCATCTCCATCTGTTTCTTCTCTTTCTAGCTCTAGATTTGGTAAATCTGTTTTTGGTGATGTTGTATATTTTGCACCTAAATCATACATTGCTGTTTCATCATCTGCTACTTTTGTTGTTGTTTCATTTCCTTCTGCATCTTTTAAATAGTGATGTACTACTAATGGCTGTTTCTTTTTATTTTCTATTGTTACATTATTTACTATTCCCTGGTTAACCCTTGATATATTTTTTACTAATTTAATACTGTTTATTGATAGTTGTGCATTACTTGGACCTCCACCATATACTAAATGTAAATAATATCTATTTCCTCCTTCTAATGGCAATGATGAAAAATCCTTTTCTATTAAAGGCTCACTACCAATGTTTGTGAAAAAGAAATTAATTGGTGAACCAGAACTTGGTGCAGTTGTATTATTTGTTATATCGGCATATGCTATTCCTACATTTTGCGCATCTACATTTAAAATTAAATTATAAATTCCTTCTTTTTGTGTTAAATCAATTTCCATATATGACTTTGCTGTTTGACCCAACTCTAGAGTATTTGGCTTTATTACTCCATTTTGTAATTCAAAATATCCTGTATCATCATTTGCTGTTAATGGTTTTAAACAATCTTGATCTTCTTCTTGGAAATTATATTGATATAGGCTTATATTATTTATGTACACTTCATTTCCACCTGTATAACCTAAATGTAAGTAATACTTTTTACCACCTTCTAATACTTTTGAATAATAATCTTTAGCCGTATTAGTTCCACTCAAGAACAAGAAGTCTTGTGTTGGGGCTGTAAAAGTTTCAGGGTCTGTCGATTCAGTTACATTTGCCCATAACAATCCTGAATTATTAGTTTCTGCATTTATTCCTATTGCATATAATCCTTTCAGTTCTTCCAAATTTACTTCCATATATGACATTGCATTAGGAGCAGATACTCTAATATTATTTGGAACTATTTTTCCATTTTCTTTGTAAAAATATGAAGTTTCATTATTTGCTACTAATTTTCCTGTTAATCCTTCTTCTCTTTCTAATTTCAATGTATATGTTAAAGGTGTACTATTTAATGTATATCCTTCTGGAGCTTCTGTTTCTGTAATTTTATAATCTCCCGTTACTGGTGCATTTACTTTTATTTCTCCATTTTCATCTGTTACTAAATCTGTTAAGTTTACTCCATCTCCTTTGTCGTTTTGGAATGTCTCTATATCTTCTAACTTTAATAATTCAATACTATCAATACTTGATTGTAAACTTGAACTTGATGAAGAATCAGCTGCAAGATGTAAATAATATGTATTTCCTCCATCTAAAACATTAGATACATAAGTATAATCTGAATTTACACCATATTGAGGAGAAGTTGATGTTAACCACATAAATATTTTATCTGTATAATAAGAACTTGTATTAGTATACATATCTGTATTATCATTTATTGTAGCACTTATTGTTTTACCACCAGCTGTACCTTTAATTGAAATTGCATATTTTCCATCTTTATCATTTAATTTAATTGGTATATAAGCTGTTGAAAATCCACTAGTACTTGGAATAAATTTTCCATCTGAATATTCAAAATCGTAAGCTCCACCATCATTACCTTGTTGTCCTAATATACTATTTGTACTGTTATCAAAAGTTTCTACTACATTATTTTTTACTAACTTAATATTATTAATTGTTACACCACAATTACTATTATTTCCATTAGGTTGTCTTAATTGAAGATAATATTTTTTTCCTCCAGTTAATATTTTTGAAGAATATACTTTAGATTCTTCAGTGCCTGTAAGATAAGCTACTCTACCAAATGGTGAAGTATCTGAAGAAACTTCTGTACTATCTGTTATTGTTGCCATAAATAATCCTGCACCTGTACTTGGATTTGTATTTTTTACATCTACTAATACATTATAATTTCCTTCTTCTCCTGTTAAATCTACTTCAATATATGAATTTGCTGGATAATTCAAATTATTTTCAATTTTTCCATCTTCATATTGGAAATTTTTATCAGAGGTACTTGATGGATTAAAAGTTAACTTACCTAATATCTTATTATCATTAATTCCATTTGTTACATTAAACTTAGCTCCTGGCAATGGCATTGAATTATCATCTTGATCAACTTTTTTAATAAGTATTACTTGATCTTCTAATGAATATTTAACTACTACATGCTTATCTTCTTTTATTTCTGTAAAGTAATCTGGTTGTATTGTATAAGCTCCATTTTCATCTACATCATATGGAATATTCTCTCCATTTACTTTTATGCTTTCTATTACATATCCTTTATCTGGCTCCATTACTATTTC
>CANRKJ010000017.1 GCA_947631185.1 uncultured Clostridia bacterium
TCTCCAAATACATCATCATCTTCTTCTACTTCATTTTTTGGAGCTGATTTTTTACTTGGCTTTGTTTCTTCTTCATCTTCAAAATCAAAATCATCTCCAAATACATCGTCATCTTCTTCTACTTCATTTTTTGGAGCTGATTTTTTACTTGGCTTTGTTTCTTCTTCATCCTCAAAATCAAAGTCATCTCCAAATATATCGTCATCTTCTTCTACTTCATTTTTTGGAGCTGGTTTTTTACTTGGCTTTGTTTCTTCTTCATCCTCAAAATCAAAGTCATCTCCAAATACATCATCATCTTCTTCTACTTCATTTTTTGGAGCTGATTTTTTACTTGGCTTTGTTTCTTCTTCATCTTCAAAATCAAAGTCATCTCCAATTACATCGTCATCTTCCTTTACTGTAGATTTTGATTGTTCTTTTTCTTTAAAATTATCAAATCTAACTCTTTTTTCAAAATCATCATCGTCAGAGTCACCATTATTCTTATATTCAGATTCATCATATTCATCTAATTTTTCATCAAAATCATCTTCAACACTTGGAATTTTCTGAATATTTTTGTTTTTTTCATCTATTTTCTTTCTTGTTAAGCTTTTATCCTGCTCTTGCTCTTTTTTCAATGTGCTTTCACGTTCTTTTTCATCAATCATTCTTCTCTCTATTTGTTCTTGAAATGATTTTGGCCTTTTTTGAACTTTTATTGAGGTAGTTTTTTTACCATCATTATCTTCCTCATTTTCTATTTTCTTTTTAGAAACTACTTTTTTTACACTAGAAGGAATAACAATTGGTCTAGAAATCTTGCTATTTGTAGATGAATTTTCTATCATATTGACTCTTAAACCAGATTCTCTTTCTTCTTGTCCATTATTACCTACTAAGCCTAATCCAAATCCGGTAGATGCTAACATCTGATATTTTTCTGAAGTTTGAGCCAAAACACTCTTTACCTTTGCTGGTAAACAATTGGCTATTATTCTCAATTGTTCTTCTGTATATTGATTAGCTATATTATCAAAACTTTTAGAATACTTCTCCGTAGCCTTTCCTAACTTTCTGAAATGGTTTAAAATATTCTGTATTTCAACTTCGCTTACTTCATTTTCTCCTTCAGCTCTGTATGAATTACTTTCGGAATCTATCTTATAATATATTTTTGCTTCCTTCTTAGTTCTAGGATTTTTTATAAGTTCACATACACTGTCATAAGTTCTATCATCACCTATTATAGCATTATAAATCCCTATACTAAAAAATTTTGAAAGCAATTCATCACCTTTTTGTCTTCTATCAGTACATATAAAAATTATTGATATCTCTCTTCCAGAAATATCATTTGCTTCATCACTTATTTTATCTAATTTTTCAAAAATAAATTTATCTATTGTATCATAAGTGTTATTATCTGCAATACTTTCTAATTCTTCACTTATAACAATTCTATCATAATCTTTATTTTTCTGTAATTCCTTTATAATTGCATTATAATAAAATACATTTTTATAAGTCAAAATTTCTTTATATTTAGTACGATATTTTTCTATAATTCTATTAGAAATATTCTCTCTATCAACTGCAAATAAAACCTTCATTTGTATTTACCCCCTCCAGCCGCGAACAATTATTGCAAATATTAGCGGCAATACTTGAAATATTAATAATATAGTTACAAAAATTATTATTAAATAAAAGCCTCTATCTCTAACATCAGCTCTTCTTATACCTGTAACATATTGTTTAATTGCACCCCAAGCAATTCCTAAAAAACATGTTGGAATACTAACTATTCTTAAACCATTTAATGCATATGCTACTATTCCATATGGTACTGAGCCATATTGTTCTATATAAGTATCTAATTTACTCTTCGTACTTTCTTTAATTTCAAGTAATTCAGTAGTAGTATCAGTTTCTAATAAATTTGCAGTATCAGTAGCATAAGAAATAGAATAACTTGAAATCATTGCAATAAATATTATAAATATACCAAGTATTATTCTTATTTTACTATTCATCACATATTTCTCCTTTCTTCAAAATTACAATTACAATCTATTCATTTGTCATATATTTAGCAACATAATCATATATTATATAATACAATATAAAGGAAAAAATATCAACAAAATTTAGTAAATTTATTACTTAAAAATTTTATTATTAATAAATTTTTTTGTCAATCTAATAATTATTTTAATTATTTTTTATAAAATCTTGGATGTTTTTTTGAAACAATTATATACTATGAAAGTTTTCAGAATATTCCTAGTATATAAAAAAGAATTCAAATTTATTTTTGAATTCCCTTCTTAATTTTTCTAATTTTATTTAATATATTTATCCACCAATTATTTTTTATTAAGTCTACACTTTCACTTTCAATACTATTTTCATCATCTAATTCCACTTTGAATTCTTCATCTATTTGCACTTCAAACTGATTGTCTTTAATAGTATCTAAACTTTCCAAGTATTTTTTTCTTTCTAAATCATCATTACACCAAAATTTAAGATTAAACATTATTAAAATCTTATATGTTAATATTTTAAAATCCAAATTTTCAAAATTATTTTCAATATAAAATTTATAATTTATATCCTTAAATTTTTCAAAAAAATCAATATATTTATAATTAATTTTATTATACAATTCTTTATCAATATCTTTTAATATGACAATAATCTCTGTAAAAGCTCTTCTGGTCTCTATATCCAATATAATTTCAATGTTATCTTTTACAATTATTATATTGCCATTTTCTTCTTTAAAAGTAGACGATGCATTAGACAATATCATTGGAATACTTATTTTTTCATTAAACTCATTTATAAAGTCCTCTTTAAAATCTTTTATTTTCTCTATAATTTCCATATACTTTATCATTCTATTTACCTCATAAAAAATTATAAGCTATAATTTTTTTATTTTCAATATAAATTCCCTAAATTCACATAAGTAAATTTTAGTATTTTTAAAATTTAGAGCAAAGCATTTTATATAAGAAAAAAATATTTTCACAATTTAGAACATTTTAAAGTACGCATCTTTGTTCATTAGTTAAAATTTCGTAAAAATTTTCTGTAAAATGCTTTATATTATTGGAAATTAGAATAACTTTCATATAATAGAACCAATCTCTATTCGCGAGACCTTTTCTCTACATCTTAAAGTTTGCTATCCAAATTCAAGGTCTCAAAGAAGCATAAAGATTTGTTGTCACGAAATATTGCTAAAGCAATTTTCTGTGCAATGTAATGTTTTATATAATAGGAAAGTAAAACTTTCCCATTATATAAAAAAAGAACTAGCAAACTAGTTCTTTCTATATAATATAATTTTAACAAATTAAATTATTTTTTATTAACTAAATCTTTTAAAGCTTTTCCAGCTTTGAAAACTGGAGCTTTTGAAGCTGGTATTATTAATTCTTTTTTAGTTTGTGGATTTCTACCTTTTCTTGCTGCTCTAGATTTTACTTCATAAGAACCAAATCCAACTAATTGTACTTTTTCTCCTTTTTGAAGAGCTTCTGTTACTACAGAAATAAATGCATTAAGTGATTCTTCAGCACTTTTTTTTGTTTCTCCTGTTTTTGCAGCCATTGCTGCGATTAATTCAGCTTTGTTCATTTCTTAATACCTCCTAATTGTTTTTCATGTATGTAGACACTGCTACAAAGTTTATGTAGAATTCATTCTACAATATGTTTATTCGCCAAACTCCTGAAAAATCCCTCTTTTTTTATATTTTTGCCAAAGAAAAATTATTTTTTTTATGATTTTTGAAAAATTTTCTTATTTTCAAAAATGCCCAAACTTCTTCCAACTGTTGCAGTTTGGAGGAAAAAAGTTATTCCTCCAATCAAACCAGTGATTATCAAAATAATTTTAAAATTTAGTCCAAAATTTAATAAAATATTTTCAAATAATTTCATTATAGCAATCATAATTACTCCTGAAAACACAATAGGAATTATAAACTTTTTTATATTTATTTTTATTTCTTTTTTTATAACATAATATAATATTAAATACATAACAATGTTTGAAATAATATTACTATAAATTATTCCCTTTCCTAAAGCATTAGTCTTTTTCAAAAGAATATAACTACATACAATCTTTACTAAAGTTCCTACTATTGAAGCTATTACTGGTATTTTGTTTTTTTGTAATCCCTGTAAAATTCCAGAAAAAGTTTGGTTTAGCACAGAAAAAATAATAGAAAAAGCTGATATTTTTAGCAAGTCAACTCCAGACATAGAATTATTAAACAATAAACTAAAAATCTCATTTGAAAAGAAATATAATCCTAATGTAGAAACTATACCTATAGTTATGCTAAAAAAAATAGATTTTTTTACTAATCTTTCTATTCTAGAATAGTCATTGCATTTTTTGGCTTCTGATATATTTGGAATTAAAGCTGTTGAAAAATTTATGTTAAATGCTAAAGGAAATAAAACTAAAACATCTATTTTTGAAGCAATTATTCCATATATTTTTTTTGCATTATCTAAACCTATTTTTTCGGATACAATATTCAAAAGAAAATATGAATCACTATTCTTATTTATTCCTACCAACATTGAACCTATTGAAATTGGGATTGAGAACTTTAATAATTTTTTTATTATTGTTTTAACTTGAATTTTATCTTTATCAAAATTTCTCAAATAAATATCTACTTTTCTTTTTTCAAAATAATACAAAATAAAACTAATAAAAATAGATATTCCAACAGCTAAAGTGGCTCCAACACTTAATACTTCAACATTATCTGTTTTTAAAGATAAATATTCTACAATTCCAATAGTAAATACAGTTTTAAAAAATTGTTCTATAAATTGAATTTTTGCAGTTATTTTCATCTTTTTTATTCCATTAAAAAAACCCATATATATACTTTCAATTGTTGTAATTATTATTATTGGAGATAGTAGTTTCAAATTATAGGATACACAGCTGATTCCAATAATTTTTTTAGCTATTAAATCTGATAACATAAATAAACCTATTCCACATATACAAGCTATTGTCAAATATATAGCTAAAGCAGATTGAAAAACTTTGTTCATATTATTAGTATTAGAACACTTAGCAATTAAATTAGAAACAGCATTTGGAACTCCTATAGAGCAAAAAGTCAGAGCCAAAGCAAAAACCTGATATCCACTTAAATATATTGCATTTCCTTCATCTCCAAACTTGGGCTTATTTATTAAATATAAACTATATACTAATCCTAAAATTTTAATAAAAATTTGAGATAAAAATAGATAGCTTATACTTTTTGAAAATTCTTCTTTTGAATTTCTGTTCACATTAACCTCTCTAAAAAAAATCTTTTTTTTAAATATATGAATAAATTTTTAATCTATTACATTTTATAAATATATGTTTTATTATTTTATTATTGGTAGAAAATAAGTAAAAATAGTGCTAATTTTTACTTAAACACTTGATTTTTTTACGATTTTATAAGATAATAGAAATGGATAAATATGTAATAGAAAGTGGTGAAAATTTTGGAGCATATTGATAATTTTTTAAGTAAATTAAAAACAGACCGCAATACATTCCTCACATATATTCTTACTTTAATTTCATTCTATCTTTGTATTGATAGAGTGGTAGAAATTTTATTTATAGGTGCTACAGGAATGTATGTAGATTTATGGGGACCAATAAAGTATACTTTTGCAATACTTTGTGTTACCTTTGCTTATCATTTTTCTAGCTCATCTAAATTTGCAACTAACGATAGAATAAAACTTTCATTTTTATATATACATATGCTAGGATTATATATATTAGGAATATCTATGTTAATACAATGGCTAAATGCTTTCTTATGGTTAGCATTTTTCTCAGTACCAAACTATTCAGATATAATAATAAATTTTAGAGAATTAATTAAGCCAGCATTTTCAGCTTTTGCTTGGTATATTCCAATATGTTCTGCTTATAAATTTTTCTTGGATACTTATACTCAAATTAATGATGTAAAAGATGTAAGAGATTCTATTTTTGATTATTCAGGAATTGATTTATCTGACAAAAACAAAGATAAAGGTCCATATACTTGCGAAATGTTAATATGTAAAGATGGAGAAACTGGTAAAGCTATAAAAATTTCTGAAACCAGAAGATTTGAATCTACACTTGTAGTCGGAGTATCAGGTTCAGGAAAAACAAGTATGATATTTGAACCAATGATAGCAAGAGATATCGAGAAAAAATATTTTTACAAAGAATCTGCAAAAGAGCTTGGATATACAGCTCTTAGAACTGGTCTGGCAAACTTAAATTCACCATACTCTAATGAATATATAAATGAGAATTTCAATTTAAACATGCTTGTTCCTATAGAATCTAAAATTAAACTTTATAAAGCATTCATGTCTAAATTGATATTATCAAATAAAGATGATAATATAATTTATAAAAATCTTGGTATTACATATATAGCTCCTGATTTTGAAACAATTGAAAATATGAAAGAAGTTGCAAAAGCTTTCGGAGTAAAATATAAAATTATAGATCCTACTGATCCAAATTCAGAAGGAATAAACCCATTTGCTCTTAAAGATCCTATAAAAATTTCTATTGCAATATCTTCTGTAATGAAAGTTATGTTTCAAGAAGAAACAGAAAGAACTACTCATTCACTTACAGATACATTCTTACAAAACTTAGCAGCTCAAGCAGTTGAAAATTTAATATTATTGCTTTGTGAAACATATCCTCTAGAACATGACGATGAATTACCTAATTTAGAGGATTTATTAAAATTACTATATAATTTTAAAGAAATTGAAAGATTATCAGAGCTAATGAATTCTATACCAGAATTAGCTGAAAAGTACAAAATTCAAATCGAGTACTATAAATCTACATTCTACGAAAATTCACCTAATAAAAATGAAACTCAAAAACAAATTCAAGTTTTAACATCTCAACTAGCAAATTTAATTAGATATCCTGGAATAAAAAATGTAATTTGTAATAGAAATCAAAATATAAATTATGATGAAGCATTAAAGAATGGAGACGTTATATTTGCATGTACAAGACGTGGAGATTTAGGTGCAAGTGTACACAAAGCTTTTGGTACATTTTTACTTTTAGTTATGCAACATTCTATTCTTTCAAGACCTGGTACTGAAAAAAATAGAATTCCTCATTTCTTGTATATAGATGAATTTCCACCATTTCTTTCAAAGAACACTGCATCTATATTTACATTGTACAGAAAATATCGTGTTGGAACAACAATATCAGCACAGAATTTATCACAATTTGGTACAGCAAATGGTGCAAACTATAGACAAACAATTATGGCAAATTGCAGTAATAAAATAGTATTTGGAAACAATACACCTGAAGACAATACTTGGTGGGAAGAAGAACTTGGAGATAAACGTGAATGGAAATTCCAAAGAGATTATCAGCTTCAAGATCCTTTATTTGATGCTCCAACATTAAGAAAAGAAGTAGAAACTGGAGACTCAACAGGTCCATCATATACATCTACTGCAAAAAATCCAACATATGCATGGGTAAGTAATTATGCAGCAGGAAAAATTCAAGCATTAAAATTCAAACAAATCATATATAAAACTAAAGACATAAAAGGAAAAAATCTTGTTGGTAGAGCAAAAGTTGATTTCTTAGATGAAAGTTATAAAAAAGAACAAAACATAAAAACATATCATTTTTCAAAATATTCAAGAGGGCAACATATTGATCAAGAAGAATCAGAACCAAGAAAAAAATTTGATTTGAAAAAAATTACTTTTTCAGGAACATCCTATAATCAAAATGACACAGATCCTATTCAAAATAATAATATAGATATAAAATATAAATTTGATAATGAAGATCCAATAAAAAACATTAAAAATATAAAAGGAAATGATGATGAAGATTAAAGCTTTATATAATGAAAAAAACTTATAAAAATAAGATATCGATAAAATCGATATCTTATTTTTTATTTTAATAATTTTATTTCAATATTTTTTGCTTTATATTTTCCATTCTCATCTTTTACAAATTCTATTAATGATTTTTCCAATGTTGTAGAGTTTTGTTTTAAATCTGTAGTAAAATAAAATTTTATTTTGTCAATTTCTATTCCATTTTTAACTAATTCTTTGAAAACTTCTGTAGTATGTTTATCATCTTCACAAACAAATATTAACTGTGGTGGAATTTGGAATCCTGAATCATATGGAACAAAATTATCATAAAAATCTTTATATAGTCTCATTCTATCAATAAATTTTGTTTCCCAATTTAAATCTCTTCTAACACACTCAAAAATTAAACTTATTCCTTTTCCATTTTTTGATACTTTTACTTCTCCATTAGCTTTTATAATCTTTCCAATAGTTTTAGCTTTTATTTGAGGTTTTACAGTATATCCAGCAAAATTTGATGATTTTCTCATATAAGCAATAATAATTTGATTTCCTGCTAATCTTTTCTTTAACATCTCAACAGGTTTAATATTATCTGTTGGTTGCCATTTACATTCTATTTCTTTTGAATTTAAAAGGTATTTTCCCATCTTTTCTAAACAATAAACTCTATATATCCCTTTTCCCTCTTCTGATTTAAAATAATATCTAGTTAAAATTTTAGTTTTAACTAATTGTTCTAATTTATTATTTAACTTATCTTGAGATTTTATATCAACATTCTTATATAATAATAATTGATAAATTTGTCTTGATGTCATAAATTCAAATTCATTAACTAACTCCAATATTTGAAAATGAATTTCAGAAATATGTCCTAAATTAATCTTATGAATTATTTGATTTATAGAAACATAACCATCTTTTCCATCAAAAGTTTTTATTTCTCCTTCCCTAATTGCAAATGGAGAAACGGTAGTTTTTATTTTTTCATCTTCTACCATTTTAAAACAGCTCCTTTCAAACTATTATTAATTTAATTTTTTTCTTATCTTTAATTATTTTTCTTATAAAGACATTTACTTTTTGGCCATATTTATATCCTTCTTTGTATTCTGCTAATCCTACTAAATTGGGCTTTAATTCTACAAAAATACCGTTCTTATATTTCTCAGTCTCTTTTATAATCCCTTTTACTACACTCTTTTCTTTAAAATCCTTAACATTATAATCCCAATCTCCGAAGCAATTCTTTATAAGACAAAACAATTCTAGAATTTTCTTTGTCTACATATTTTACCATAGTTTTTATTTTTTGTCCAATAAAAAAGCGTTCATTTGGATTTTTCATTCTAGAAATTGAGATATCTTGAATATGTAATAGTCCTACTACCCCTCCTCCAATCTCTACAAATACTCCATATGGTCTTATATTTCTCACTATTCCATTTATTATAGTTCCTGGAATTAATTCAGAATTTGCCCAATCTAAAGCTTCTTTGCATACGTCTTTTCTAGATAAAATAATCTTAGAATCATTTTGAATTTCTTTTATTTTAAATTGAACAAAATTATTTATTTTATTTTTACAAATTCCAATTTTTGTATTTCCTTTTTCATCTATCCCTAAATAATCTAATTCATTTCTAGGAATTATTCCATCAATATTATCGTTCAACTTTACATAAATATTATAATTTTCATCATATTTATATGCAATTCCTTGCATAACACTTCCAGATTTCATTGCTAATTTTATATTATCTAAAGAATAATTTTCTTTAACATCTTCCCAACCTTCTGGAATAAACTTTTGATATTCCATAATACTCTCCTCTTTTGTATAAATTCTATTATTATTTACCTATTATTGATTTTACTTCTTGATTAGTTAAATATCTCCATGTTCCTAGTTTTAATGATTTTACTTCTATATTACCTATCTTGCTTCTATGTAAAGCTATTACTTTTTTATTTATTGCTTCACACATTTTTCTGACTTGTCTATTTTTTCCCTCATGTATTTCTATTTCTAATCTTGATATATTAGCTTCTTGATCTGTTTTTAGTATTTTTACTTTAGCTGGTCTAGTTTTATAATCATCTATAACAACACCTGTCTTTAATTTTTCTATATCCATAGTATCAACTATACCAATTACAGTAACTGTATAAGTTTTTGTTATTTCATGTTTGGGATGAGTAACTTTATAAACAAAATCACCATCATCAGTTAAAATAATAGCACCTGATGTATACATATCTAATCTTCCGAACTGGAACTACACGCCTATTTATTTTTACTAAATCTAAAATAGTAGGTCTATCAAATTGATCTTTCACTGTTGTAACATATCCTATTGGTTTATTTAATAATATATATATATAATTATTATTCTTCCTTTGAATAATATTTCCATTATATACCACTTCATCTTTACCTACAATTATTTTTTGTCCTAATACAGCTACTTTATTATTTACTAAAATTTTTCCAGTAGATATAAGTTCTTCTGCTTTTCTTCTAGAAGCAATTCCTGCATCTGCGATATATTTTTGTAATCTAACTTCTTCCATTATAATTCTTCCTTATCTAGAATTTCTAATACATTCTTAAAATAATCAGGTATTGGTGCTTCTAAATGCATCAATTTACCACTTACAGGATGATTAAATTCTAATTTCATACTATGAAGCATTTGACCTACAACTCCAAAAGGATTTTTCCCATTTGAATATACATAATCACCTACTATAGGATAACCTATTTGAGCCATATGAACTCTGATTTGATGTGTTCTTCCTGTTTCTATATTTACCTCAATATATGTATATTCTTTATACTTTTTTATTACTTTAATATGAGTAACAGCTTCTTTTCCTTTTTGGTCCACACTCATTTTTGTTCTATCATTTTTACTTCTAGCAATAGGCATATCTATAGTTGCTTCATTTTCTTTTATTCTTCCTCTAACTAATGCAACATATGTTTTCTTAACTTCATGATTTTTTATTTGTTCACTAATGTTTATATGTGCTTTATCATTTTTTGCTACTATTAAAAGACCTGATGTATCCTTATCTATTCTATGTACAATTCCTGGTCTCTGTTCTCCACCTATTCCTGATAGACTATTTTTGCATCTGGCTAAAACAGCATTAACTAAAGTACCATTAGGATTTCCATTTCCTGGATGAACTACCATCCCTTTTACTTTATTAACTACCAAAATATCATCATCTTCATAAACTACATCTAAAGGAATATTTTCTGGTAATATGTCTGTTTCTTTTATTTCCTCTTCTTCTATTTCTATAAAATCAGATTCCATAACCTTATATGATACTTTAACAGGTTTGTTATTAACCATAATATTTTTTAATTCTATTAATCTTTGCACTTTAGCTCTAGAAAAATCTGGGAACTTTGTTGATAGTAATTTATCAATTCTTATTCCACTATCTTTTTCTAATACTGTATATGTATATTTGTTCACTCTATACACCTCTACTATTCAAAATTTCCTTTAGTAATATCTTTTTTTAGTAAAATTTTTAATAAATATTTAGGTAACACTAACATTCTTATTATTCTAGATGGCTGAAGTATAAGTCTCCAAAGCCATTCCATTCCAATTTTTTGAATCCATTTTGGTGCCCTTCTAATTTTACCTGCTTCATAATCAAAAGTTCCACCTTGTCCTGTTGCAACATCCACTTGTAATCTATCTCTATTTCTAAAAATCCATTTTTCTTGTCTAGGAGCGCCCATAGCTACAAATAGTATATTTGGTTTTAAACTATTTATTTCTTTTATAACATCATCTTCAGAATCTTTCTCAAAAAAACCTTCATGTACTCCCACTATTTTTGCATTAGGAAAATCATTTTGTAATTTATTTTTAGCTTTATATGGAACATCATCTTTTCCCCCCAATAAATAAATTGTCCATCCTTCTTTTTCTGCAAGTCTAAATATTTCCCTAAAATAAGCTTGACCTGGGATTCTTTCTTTAAATGGTTTTTTCTGCAATTTTCCACCAATCATAACTCCTACACTATCTGGTGTAGCAAGCTCTGCTTGTTTTAATATATCAAAAAATTCTCTATCTTCTTGAGCTCTCATAATAAATTCTGTATTAGGAGCAACAATTATTTTGCATGATTTATTACTATTTTCTATTAAATCTTTAGTCTTTAGTCCACTTTCTACCAAATTAACATTATCAATGGAAACCCCTAATATTGTAATCGTATCTCGCAAAATTTCTCCCCCTTTTATTTATTTTTTAACTCCACTCTAATTATATAAATTGCAAAAAAAGCCCATCCAATTATAACTACACAATCTGCTAAATTAAAAATCGGAAAATCTAATATTTTTATAAAATCTATTACTCCACCTCTAACGACTCTATCTATTAAATTACTTAACCCACCTGCAATTACTAAATCTAAACAATTTAATGTTATTACATTTATATATTTACTCTGAACAATCAAATATCTAATTATAAAAAATATAATAACACCAGAAATAAGAATATTTTTTAAATTACCTGAATTTAGGCTAAAAGCTACACCTATATTTTTTACTTGAGTTATATATATAAAGTTTTTTATAATCTCTTTATCAGAATTTTCGGTAATACTTATTGCAATTATTTTTAATAGTTGATCTATAGCAATTATTATCATAGAAATAAAAATCGTTCTTTTTATTATTTCTTTTTTATTCATTACTAACTTTTAGCCTTTCATATATTTTAAAATTGCCATCATCATATAATTCTTTATATCCTTCATCTTCATCTAATAATAAAGCTAATTTTGCATTCGAATATAAAATTACATGATTTACTCCGTATTTTTCAAAAATTTTTTCATATCCCCTAGAAAGTGATGGTATATCTAAAGCATCATTAAATATATCATCACCTGCATTAGCATATCCTTCAACATTATTAAATTCTGGAGCATACAAATCAGCTCGCGAATCTATAAAAACAGGAATATTTCTATAGATTAAATAACTACCATAATTATATTCATTATATAATTTCAATTTTGATACATCTAAATTCTCATTAATCCAATTAGCAGCATCAACTGGATAATCAGAAGAATTGATATATGATTCGTCAATCTTTTTATTATATACTTTATAACCACCAAATCCGAATCCAAACAAAATAACTACAACACCTATTATAGAAGTAGAATATTTCAAAAGTTTTTCGCAAGTTTTTTTATCATATTTTTCAAAAAAGTCTGATATCAATTTACACATAATAGGAGCACCTGCTATAACAAACATTGTCATTTGTCGTCTTGATTTAAAAGCCATAAATATTACTCCACATAACATGAGTAAATCTCTAAAACTTATTTTCAAATCCATAAATGTTAAAAGTAACAAAAATATACATATTGAAATTGCAAATTCAGGAGTATCAGCCAGCGTTACTGGTAAGTGTTCATTTATAGATTGTGTTGTATCACCTTGATAAGTTTTTAATAAATAAGTATATGGTGTATTTCCTACAGGATTAAGTAATCCTGTTAATCCTGAAATAATAAATATCAATATTAGAATAAGAACAGTTTTATTTTTTTCAATTTTTACTTTATATGGATTTTCGTTTATTCTACTTAATTTAATTTGACGAATAGAATTTTCTTGTTTAATTTGAATTAGATTTGATTGACATTTATTTATTTTATTTTCATTTTTTGATAATTTTATTATAATATTATTAATTAGCTTTTTAAAAAATAAATCAATAAATGAAATAAAATTTAAAATATAACTCATAAAAAATTCGCCTATTGCTGGTAACAAAAATATAAAGAACATTGGATAAACAGCAACATGCAATTCTGCTATCAACCCTGCTATTATAACTAATCCCATAGCATATAACAATTTTTTATTATTCAAAAATTTTTCTAAAAATAATAGTTCAAGAACAAATAATATATAGGTAACCAACTGTGCTCTAGCAGTTATATATGGTTTCATTAAATATAAAGCTAATATACTAATTACTCCTGAAACTATTCTATTTTTAGATTTATATAAAGATAAATTATAAAGACCTAATCCTAAAATTGATGATAATACAATAGTAGAAATATATATTCCATCTAATCCAAATTTAGCATATATAATATACATTGACAAATCGTATAACCAATGTGGAAATGTATATGGTAAATCTAACCAAGAAAACGGATCTGATTTTAAATTAAAAATACCATTATTAAATACATATTCTCCACATTTAATAGTATAAAAAGTATCATTTTGCAATTCTTTAGGAGAAATTGCTATAGCAAAAATTATTAAACATATAGTTATTAATATATCAAAAATAAATTCCGAATTTATTTTTAATTTTTTTGTTTCATTGGACTTCTCTATCATCTCTTTACTCATATTGTACACCCCTAAATATTTTATCTCAAATATTATACCATATTTTTTAGAATGTATATATATTTATTTGTTTTTTTTTGAACAAATTGTGGAAAATTTTTTATATAATCGAATAAGAATCAATTTTTGATAAAGCTTTTACATACTAGAAAGTTCGATATATAAAAATGTACCGCTTCGATAAAAACCGAAGCGGTACATTTTTAACCTATAGCTTTAGCAAGCATAGTTATGGCCTGATAATTATCTGGAGTGTATACACATCCAAATATTTTTTTAAATCTCGATGGCAAACTTTTATGATTAGCCTCCTCTAGAACTCTTTTTATAGCACTTTCAACTCTAATATAACTAGTGCCATAAATATCACCAACTTTTTTATATAAATCGTTAAAATTGTGATTTATATTTTTCTTGTACAAAATAACAGTTTCAATAAGATAATTATATCCTACTAGATTTTTAGGAATATCCAGTTCCTTCAAAATTTTGTCTAAATATTTTCTTTGTAATTTTTCTGTTTCATTCTCGCAACTCAGTTCATGATTTCTGATTTGCAAAAATTCCCTGTAATAATTTCTCAATTCAACTAAAATGTGCTTATCAGAATATCCCTCTTCTCTATATTGTTCAATAAAAATTTCGAAAGAATTTTTTGGCTTCAATTCAGAAAAATCAAAATAGTCAATTTTTTCAGCTATTATCTTAATAGCTTGAACATTTGTAGGGTTTCCCAAGTTTTCCGAAATATTCTCGCCAAAAATCTTAACCATTGTCGAAATTTTGCATTTTTTGCACCCCACCTCAATTGCTCTTTTGATTCCTGAATCAACAGTTATAACTGAAACATTATACTTAGCAGCAACTTTTGGGTATACATCTTTTTTCAAATATCTACATGGTTCTTTCTTATATTCCAAAATAGATTGAACCATATAATTATACCCTAAAAAGTGCTTGGGGATACAAAGTTGATCAAGAATATAAATCACCTTTGTTTTATCGTCCAGCGTCGAAGTGTCACTGCTTGTTGTATAGAATCCTATAGCATCAAATAATGTACTGATTTCTTCTATTATTTGCGTATCAGTACAACCTTTCTGCCGAAGAGACTCTACAAGACATTCGTAAACATTTACATCTACCATCTTAAGACCTCCTATTTTTATTAATATCATAATGATATCTACAATTAAATATTATAACACCATTTTACATAATATGCAATCCTATATCAGCAAAGTTTTTATATACTAGGAAAGGATTACTTTCCTAGTATATAAAAAATAAGGTAGCCTCCTACCTTATTTATCTGTTGAACCAAAGCCTCCTGTTCTTTCTCCTTCTGCAATATCATTATCAGCCAAAAAATATTTTTGAAATATGGCTTGACCTATTGTATCTCCTTTTTTTATCTCAATATCTTCATCTTTTATATTAAAGAAAGCAAACATTATATGCCCATCATTGTCAGAATTGCCATAATAATCTTTATCAATCACTCCAACACTATTAGCCAAAATTAAACCTTTTTTTGGATTAGAGCTTCTATTATACAAAAGTAATACTTCATCATCTAACATATATGATTTTAATCCAGTTTTTACTAAAGTAGGTTTCATACCTTTTTTAAAACTAGGTATTATTGTATCTTCTCCAGCTTCTATATCATATCCAGCTGAATATTTTGTTTTCCTTACTGGTAAATTAATATTTTTGTCTTCCCATCCTCTTGCTATTTCAAATCCTCTTTCTTTTTTGTCCATTGTTTAACATCCTTTCCTAATTTATATACTAAAAATTTTTATCTATATCATCAATTTCATTAAGAATATTTATTTCTTCATTTGTAAATCCTTCTTTAGATATTAAATTTTCTGGTGCTGGTAAAGATTTTTTAGATTTTTTATTAAATCTAAATAATTGCTTAATTTTATTGATTAAATTTGCTAAAAAGCCTACATTATTATCGTTTTCTTCAGTTTTAAAATATGTGCTAATTAATTTTTTATCAATTTCAAAAAGACATTCTTCACAATTATCAGATTTTTTAATATGTGTTTTATAAAATTCTTCATCATTAATTAAAAAATATTTTGGTATTTTATCAAATTTTGAATTATTTATATTTTCCTTTGAATCCAAATATAAATCTATATTATACCAATTATCATAAATTTTTACTTGATTCCAATATCTTGTTTTTCCCTCAAAATCTTCTCCTTTAACAGTTTTACATTCTATCTGTAAACAAGATAAACAATTATAAAATAACTCTGCATAATTTAAATCATTATATAAATTTTCTACAATTCCAGTTAATTGATTTTTTTCTTCATCATTTTTATCACTAATCTCTTTTTTCTTAGAAAGAATTATTGATTTATAAACTTTTATTATTTTTTGTAAAACATTATCATCTTCACTATTTACTAATTTTATGAATTCATTTATCTTTTGTCTTATTTTTATATAAGTATCTATATCATAAGTATCATTTATATAATTTGATGAATCATCATAATTATCATAAATCTTTACTTTTTTTACATTAAGTTGTTCTTTTAACATTTCTGCTTCATTAGCATCTAAATAAGATACATCTCTTACACTAATAATAATTTCTTTATGAACTCTTTTTAATAATTTCATATAATCTACTAAATCTGCATCTTTATTTAATACTAAAATCATTGTTTCAATTTTATTAAAATTCAAATTTTCTGATAAATCCTTTAATTTTGAAGAATTAATAATTATTCTTATACCATTTTCATCTATAGAAATATTATTAACTAAATATTTTTTTGTGGTTTTTCCTAATTGAGCCTTAACAAATTTATCAGATTTTCCTTTAACAAAATTTGATAATTGATTAAATGGTATATTTATAGGATCTAAAATTATTTTATCTAAATATCTATTTTCCGCAATAAAACTAAAATCATCAGATTTACAATTTATACAATTTACTATCTCTAAATATTTTATATTATTAAAATTTTTTACTATAGAAACTTGAGCCTTACAAAAATCAGTATTATCAAAAATTAAAGTTTCAACTTTTTCTTTACTAATTAGTCCTATAAATCCTTTTATACTGCTATATCTTATATTTTTTAAAACAATTTTTTTCAAATTACTAAATTTTGTGATTGCTTTAACATTTGGAAGTCTAACACCATCTAGAATTAAAGTCTCAATTAATTCTGGTTTAAAGATATTTGAAAAGATATTGTTTGTATTAATCTTTAAATCTCCAGATATAGTTAGAATTTTTATATTTGTACATAATCCTATTATATTATAAAACTTTGGATTATTGCAAAAACTAGTGATTGTTAAATCTTCTATCTCATCTAAATGTAATTCCATTAAAGCATCAAAATCAGATAATATTTCATTATTAAATTCAAACTTGCTTAAATCTTCCTCCACAGTAACCTCTTTCTATACTATTCATTTGTAATTTATTTATAATATAACTCAAAATCAATTTATTATCAATACATAATTTTGAATTATTTTTATTTATTTAAATATTTTTGTATTTTACACTCAGCCTATTTACAAAGAACACTCTTACAAATCAAAAAGCTACTGATGATAACTTTCAATCAGTAGCTCTTTACACTATTTTCTTATTTCTGCATTTAATTTATTTTCAACAGCTTTTATAATATTATCAATTTCTTTATTTATTTCTTCATCTGTAAGTGTTCTGTCTTTTGCTTCAAAATATAAATTAAAAGCTATACTTTTTTTGTTAATTCCTAAATTTGCACCTGTATATACATCAAAAACTTTTATATCTGATAGTAAATTGCTAGATGCTTTATTTATAACATTTTCAATATCTTTTGCCAAAATATTTTTATCAACTACGATAGCTAAATCTTTAGATACTCCAGGAAATCTTGAAATCTCTTTATATTTCATCTTTCCAACTTTTTTCTCTAGTAATTTATCTAAATTTATTTCCATCACATATACATCTTTTTCTACTTCTGGATGTAATTTTCCCATAATTCCAACTATATCATTATTAACAGAAATATAAGCTGTTTGTCCTGGATGAAATTCTTCAGGAAGTTCACTGTTTTTTACAAAACTATATCTATTTCCATATCCTAAATAATCTAATATTTCTTCAACTATTCCTTTTACTACATAAAAATCAACTTTTCTAGTATTATCTACTCCTAAAAAATAATCTCCACTCATCAATAAACACAATTTGTTATTTTCGCCATATTCTCCATTCTTTTTATAGAAGCCTTTTCCTATTTCGAATATTGAAATATCTTTTAAGTTATGTGATTTATTGTAATCATAAATTTTTAATAGTGAAGGAATCATCATATATCTTAAAGTATTTCTATCTTCTGTTAATGCATCTAACAATTTTACTTCTTCAAATTCATCTACTGTAAATTTATGAACTTCTTTATCATTTATTAAAATATAAGATAAAACTTCATTTAAGCCCATAGAAATCATCTTATTTCTAATTTCTCTAGTAGTCTTATCATAACTTCCTTTTTTTATAGTAGACATTGGAAGTTTCCCTTTTATATTATTAACTCCATATATACGACCTACTTCTTCTACTAAATCTTCTTTAATAGAAATATCAATTCTTCTAGTAGGAACAATAACTTCTGCTTTCTCTCCTTTTTGAACTACTTTAAATCCTAATTTATCAAACACAGAATTTATTTCTTCTGATGAAATTTCTGAACCTAAAACATCATTTATAAATTTATATTCTATTTCTATCTTTTTATCTTCTTTATTAATATTATCATATATTACAATTCCTTTTTGAATCTCAGCATCAGCATATTTTTCTAATAGTGCACAAGCTCTTTCAATTGCCATATATGTTCTATTTGGATCTAAGCCTTTTTCAAATCTATTACTAGCTTCACTTCTTAAAATTTTATTTGATGTCATTCTAACTTTTATTGAATCAAATATAGCTGATTCTATTATAACATTTTTAGTATCAGATTCTACTTCAGTAGTTAGTCCCCCCATAACCCCAGCTAATCCAATAGGTTTTGTACTATCAGCTATAACTATATCATTTTCAGACAAAGTTCTTTCATTATTATCTAAAGTAGTAAGTTTTTCTCCGTTTTCTGCCATTCTAACTATTATTTTATTTCCTAGTCTATCAGCATCATAAAAGTGCAATGGTTGGCCAACTTCTAACATAACATAGTTACTTATATCAACTACATTATTTATAGGTCTTATTCCTGATGCAATAAGTCTATTTTTTATGAAGTCAGGACTTTCTTTTACAGTAACATTACAAGCTTTTCTTGATAAAAATAATTTACAATTATCTTCTGTTTGGATATCTAGAGAAAAACTATTATTTAAATCATCGCCTATTTCTTTATGACTTAAATCAATATCTTTTACTTTTTTATTATATATAGCCCCAAGTTCATATGCCATTCCCAATATACTTAGTAAATCTCCTCTGTTTGCTGTAAGTTCAAAATCAATTACCTCGTCATTTAATCCTAAATATTTAATAGGATCTTCACCAATTAAAGCATCATTTCCTAATTCTGCTATTCCATTTATATCTTCATCTTTTAAAAATTTATGATCAAGTCCTAATTCTGCAATAGAGCACATCATCCCACATGATTCAACACCTCTCATATTGCCTTTTTTTATTTTTACTCCACCAGGCAATTCTGCTCCAATCTTTGCAACTATAACTTTAATTCCCACTCTAGCATTAGGTGCTCCACAAACAATTTGAAGAGTCTCTGTTCCAATATCTACCATACAAACATGTAAATGATCTGAATCTGGGTGATTTTCACATTTTTTTATCTCTCCAATTACTAAATTAGTAGCATTAATTAATTTTTCTGCTGAATCATATTCATTTCCTGCATTTGTCATTTTATCAGCAATTTCCTCTATGCTTAAATCATCGTCTATATCTATATAATCTTTAACAAAATTTCTACTTAATTTCATTTAATTTCATTCCTTTCAAAAATATTTATATACTTAATTAATCATTTTCTTTTCTATCAAATTGCTTTAAAAACCTAATATCATTTGTATATAAATATCTCATATCTGGTATACCATATCTAAACATTGTAAGCCTTTCTAAACCAGGCCCGAAAGCAAAGCCTCCCCATAGTTTAGGATCATATCCATTCATTTCTAGAACATTTGGATGTACAATTCCTGCACCTAAAATTTCTATCCATCCAGTTTGCTTGCATAAAGCACATCCTTTTCCTTGACATTTAAAACAAGTAACATCTACTTCATAAGAAGGCTCTGTGAATGGGAAGTAACTTGGTCTAAATCTTAAATCTAAATTATCACCAATTACTTCTTTAACAAATATTTCAAGTGTACCTTTTAAATCTGCTAATGATACATGGTTTTCCCTTTTATCTATAACTAAACCTTCACATTGACAGAATTGATGAGAATGAGTAGCATCATCTTCTTTTCTATATGTTTTTCCTGGTACTATTATTCTAATTGGTTCAGGACAATCCTTATATTTTAATAAAGTTCTAGCTTGCACAGATGATGTTTGAGTTCTAAGTAAATATTCATCTGTTATATAAAAACTATCTTGCATATCACGTGCAGGATGTCCTTTAGGAAGGTTTAATCTTTCAAAACAAAATTCATCTGTTTCTAATTCAGGGCCTGAAACAACATCATATCCCATTGACACGAATAAATCTTCTATTTTCTCAATCATTCTATTAACAGGATGTTTGCTTCCTCTAATAAATTTTGTACTAGGAAGTGTTATATCTATTGTTTCTTTTTCTAATTTTTTAGCTATTTCTGCTTTCTTAAATTCATTCTCTTTTACTTTTATAAGTTCTTCTATTTCAGCTTTTGTCTTATTAACCAAATTTCCTATAATAGGTCTTTCTTCTATAGATAAACTTCCAAGTGATTTTAATATACTGGTTAATTCACATTTTTTTCCTAAATACTTAATTTTTATGTTTTGAAGAATTTTCATATCAGAAATATTCTTAATATCTTCTTTTGCTTGTTCCTTTATTTTTTCAATAGTTTCTTTCATAAAAAATTCACTCCTTTCTTTTAAGCAAGATTTTCAGTTATGAAAATCTCTGTGCATCTTTGCACGTAGCGCTTTTATATAATAGGAAAGGATTACTTTCCTATTATATAAACAAAAAAGCATCCTACTGAATAGGACGCTTTACCGTGTTACCACCTAAATTTATTAATTTATAAAAATTAACCTTATTTTAGCTATAACGTAACTACCGTTTATATCTACTTCTTTATTCAATATAAAACCTAAAAAGTGAAATTTCAGTAAATATATATTGAATAGTTCTCAGCTTTTACTATTCTCTCTTTAAAATATATTTGCATTTACCTACTTTGCTTTTTAATATCAGTTTATCATATTGTTTAAAATTATAACACATATAAAACTAAATATCAATAGTTATAATTATAGAAATTAAATTTCTAATTCGTCTTCTTTATTGTCTTTTCCCACTATATAATCTTTTCCCTTACTTATAGTCTTTGGCTTTGTGACTTTTCCAATTTCTTTTTCATAATTTTTTAAAGTAGTATTTATAGTTTTTTCTATATCATCATAAAAACTCATAACATATCACCTAATCTTTTATATTTTTTAATACATTTTCTTCATAATCTTTTATACTATTATTCATTGGATTTAAAATACTATTGTAAATTACTTTAGTTGGATTGATTCTAGATTTAAAAAATAATTTTATTCTTCCTAATATATTTGTATTATTTTTTGAAATAGTAATCCATTTTGACTCAGATTCCATAGCTCCTATAATTTCTTTTACTTTATTCTCATTTAACCTTTTTATCTCTTTTTCTAAAGAAATAACCTGATCTTCATAACTTGAAATCATTTGTATATTATCTTTTTTCAAATTTTTAGTATTTTCATAAGATAAATTCAATTTATTTTTCTGCTCTTCTTCAAGTTCTGCTTTATCTTTCCAATCTGCAATCATTGTAACATCTAAAACTTTTTTTTCTTCCTTTTTTAACATAAATTTTTTTACATAACTTTTAACACTGTTAGAAAGAGAAAGTAATAATTTATCTTGTTCTTTTGCTTCTTGTTTTTTTGATTCTTCTTCAATCAAATATTCATTTCTTATAATTGACCCTACTATATTTGCATTTACTTCTACTTTTTTTAATATTAATTGTTCTATTTTATTATCATAAAAATCAGCTATACTATATAAAACAGATTCATACTTTTTTAAAGATTTTTCTATATCATTTTGAATATTAGAGTATTTTTTATTTGTCTTATCAAATTTAGGACTAATTTTTTTTATACTACTTATGATTGAATTTTCTTTACTTTTTACTTTAGATATTACTGCATCATATGATGTTTTTTGAATAAAAGCTCTTTGAATCATAGCTTCACTTTTTAAAAACAAAGAAGAACTATCTAAAAAAGACTTAAATAAATTAGGTATATCTTCTGATGAATATTTTTTTTGTATTACTTCTCTTTTACATATTTTTTTTGCAATATCATATTCATTAGTTTTTTGTACAATATTATCTTCTAGTAAATTTTCTAATTCATTTTTTTCCATATTATCTAAATTATATATTTTATTATGCAACATAATTGTTCCTAAATTCATTGATACCACCTCTAATATAGGTTTAATATTATTTTTATGATATATATAACTATCAAAAATGTCAATATAATAAAGTAATTTAATCAGATAAATTAAAATCTTTATCTATTTTAAAACTATAGTTTCCTATTTTAATTATGGCAATTTTATCACTAACAGTAACTTCTATTTCATATCCATCTATCACTAAATTCTTTAAATCTTGAAGCGTATATTCCCTTCCTTCATTTTGAGCTTTTCCCATTTCATTGCTAATATTTTCTATTAAGATATCAATAATTTGATTTTTTTCATTTTCATTTTCTGATTCTACATTTTCTTGTTCATTACTCTGCAATATTTTATCAGAATTATTAGTTTTTATTATATTTAATTTTGAGATTTTATCATTATATAAATTATCTATCTGAGAATTTAAATTGTTAATCAAATAATAAAAATTATTATCTTCTAAATCATCTAATAATAATGTATTATCAGAATTAATCTCATACACATCTTGATGTAAAAAATTTAATTCATTAGAAATATCACATGAAAATTTTTCTTCTTTTCCACTATATGAAAACTCAAAATTATTATTAAACTTATTTGAATTTACAGTTCCTTCTATATTGGATTTAATTTCTATTTTACTAATAATTTGATAATCATTTACTAATTCAATTTTAATAATATTATTATCAATAGCATTTGTTTTTGTCCTATTAAATGTTATAGTATATCCTCTATTTTTATTATCTTCTTCTTTTTCTAAAAATGTTATTATCGCTTGATATTTATTATCTTTTTCATTAATATAATCTATATCTATTTCAATTCTGTCTCCAAAAAGAAAACTAGTTTTAACTGTTCTATCATCAGAACAATAAGTAATTATTTCTATTTCACTATTATCATCAATTGTTTCGTTAAAATATTCACTTAAATACTCAAAAATTGAATTTAAATCATTTTTAACCTCATCTTCATTTGAATAAAAGCTTAGGCCTGTACATGCAGAAAACATACACTTAACACCATTAATAATATTATCATAATTTTTTAAGTTTTCTATTTTATTATTACTATTTTCTAACTCTACTAATAATTTTGATAAAACATCGCTTTCACTTATTGAATCTGTAGAATATGTCTTTGAAGTTGAGTCTAAATTTTCTCTAGAATCAGATTCTTCTCTTAATGCATGTATTTCTTCCTCTTCCTCTATAACCAAATTATTAATGTCTACATTAGATTTAAAATCATCTATTTCATTTTTAGTAACTTCTTCATTGCATAACATCTTATTTATCAAGTCTTCATCTTCTACTATCATATTAGTTAATACTGAATACACATTTAAAAATTCTTGCTTTGTAATTATTAGAGAATATTTATTTGCATTTACTTCTACATTTCCATTATCCTGTTTTAAAATAACATTTTCTTCTTCAACAAATTTATTTGATTTTATATATTTTTCTATATTTGATAAATAATCATTATTAGATTTAGAAAATATACTATTTCCATTTGTTTTTAAATCTTTAAAAATATTATAATTTTCTAAATTATTATAAAATATATTAATATTTGGATTTATTTTCTCAAAAATTCTTTTTGCATTTTCCTTTTTTATTCCTACATAATTATTTAAAACATCTTGATTTTTTACTCCTATATATTTTTCATTTTGAATTATATCTAAATTAAATAATTCATTATTAGAATAATCAAAACTTATAATATTTTTTTGATTAGAATTATTTGATTGCAAATCAGATTCAATAGTAAATTTATCTATATCAATATTATAGTTATTTTTAAAAGAATTAGAAAATTCTATTTTTGTTTTGGAATTATAATTTTCAGAATTTATTTTATTTATAATATTTTCCTCTAAAGAATAATCAAATAATTTTTCAAAATTATTTCCTAATATATATTTATAAAAATTACTCCTTATTTCTTTATTTTGCTCTTTTTGATATAAACTATATCCCAAAGATGCTATACCTAATAGTGCTAATATAATAAATAATATAATCAATAATCTTATTACGATTTTTTTCATAAATAATATTTCATTCCTTCCTAAGATATAAATCTAGTTGAAAAAGAATTAAATTTTAGTTAATGAAACAAACTTAAAATCCATAAAACGTACTTTGGGTACGTTGATAAAATTTTAAATGAAGTTTGCCACCGCACAATGCCAAAATTGTAATTGTTTTTCCACCTTTCATACATTATTATAAATGAATTATGTAATAAAACATTTATACTATATAAAATTTTACACTATATTTTTTTTTTTAACAATATTTACACAAATTTTATTTATAATTTTAAAACTATATTATATTTTTATAATAAAACAAATTATATTTATTGCAAAGTCGGGATTCGTTATTGCTTTCATTACAAAATCTCTTTAGAAATCTTTTTTGAATTTTAGATAAAGTACTTATATAATAGGAAAGTTTTAAGAGCTTTCCTATTATCATTCTTCCAACTCCTTAGCCAATTTTTCAATAGCTTTCGTTTCAATTCTCGAAACATAAGATCTACTTATATTTAATTTTTTTGCAATTTCTCTTTGAGTTTTTGGTTTATCTCCATTAAGTCCAAATCTCAATTCAATAATATTTTTCTCTCTATCTAATAATACTTTTTTCATTTTATTATATAACTCACTAATTTTAAACCTTAAATCTACTACATCTTCAACATTTCTTTCATCAGTTTCTATTACTTCCTGTAATGTTACGACATTATCATCTTTATCTTTCCCTATTGGCTCATTTAAAAACACTTCACTATTTAATTTTTTAGTACTTCTTAAATACATCAAAATTTCATTATCTATACATCTAGCTACATATGTAGCTAATTTTATATTTTTTTCTATATTAAAACTATTTATTCCTTTTATTAAACCAATAGTTCCAATAGATATTAAATCATCTTGTTCTACATTCGTATTAGAATATTTTTTACAAACATGTGCTACTAAGCGCAAATTTCTTTCTATTAAAATATTTTTAGCTTCTTTATCACCTTGACTTAATCTCTCTAAATATCTCTTTTCTTCTTCTGTAGATAATGGTTCTGGAAATAAGCCAGAATTTTGTATATAACCAATTCCAATAATGGCATACTCAAAAAAATTTATCAAACCTGCAAAAGATATAATCATTATGTAAAAAACCTCCATAAATCTTTTATACTTTAGCTTATGTTTGAAAATTCAATTTGTGCCTGACTATATAAAAGTTTTTTATATAAATTAAGCTACTTTATAATTTCTAAGTTCTTTTGCATGTTTTAAAGAAATTTCGTTTATTATTCCAGTAGATATTCTTGCAATTTCTTCTAAAGTTTCTTCTTCATTTAATGTTTTTATTTTTGTACTGGTTTTGTTATTTTTAACTTCTTTACAAATATAATAATTATAATCTCCTCTTGCTGCAATACTAGCTAAATGTGTTACGCAAATTACCTGATGAGTTTTAGAGATTTGTTTTATTTTTTCTCCACATTTTACTCCTGCATTTCCACTTATTCCTGTATCAATTTCATCAAAAATTAATATTGGAACTTTATCTACTTCTGCAAGTACATTTTTTAATACAAGCATAAATCTAGACATTTCACCACCAGAAGCTATTTTAGCAAGTGATTTTTTTTCTTCCCCTATATTTGTACTAATCATAAATTCTACCTTATCTAAACCATTACTATTAAATTTTGTACTTTCATTCATTTCAATGCATACTTCAAATGTTGAATTCTGCATTTCAACATCAGCTAACTCTTTATTTACTTTTTGAGAAAGTGCTATTCCATATTTTGTTCTAATATTATTCATTATTTTCGCTTTATTTTCCATAGAAATAACTAAATCATTCAAAATTGTTTTTAATTTCAATATATACTCATCTAAATTTTCTATTTCATTTTTTTCTTTTACTATTTTCTCTTTATAATCTAAAATTTCTTTTATAGAATTTCCATATTTTCTTTTCAGATTTTTTATTAAATCTAATCTATCTTCTATTTCATTTAATTCGTTTTCATCAAAATTATCTTCATTTACAAAACTCGAAATATCTCTACTAGCTTCTTCTATTTCATAAAACGCATTTTTTAAATTCTCTGTAACAGTTTTATACTCTTCTTTCAATTCCTCTATTCTTTCTAAATCTCTTATAGAAATCTCTAATCCTTCAATAACCGAATTGTTAAGATAATTATTTGCTTCTTTTAAATTAGAACTTATCTTTTCAAAAGACATTATTACTTTTCTTCTATCTTCCAATTTTTCCTCTTCGTCTAAATTTAAATTAGCTGTTTCGATTTCATTAATTTGATATTCTAATAAATCTAATTTTCTTTGTTTTTCTGTATCATTCCCGTAATTTTTAGCCAATTCTTTTTTTATATTTATATATTTTTCATATAAAGCTTTATATTCTTCTTTTACAACCTTTATTTCATCACTAGCAAAATCATCCAATAATTCTATATGTGTAGATATATCTAGAATAGATTGATTATCATTTTGTCCATGAATATCTATTATATTTTTCATAAATTTTTTTAATTCACTAACTGTAACTAATCTTCCATTAATCTTGCAAGTATTTTTTCCAGCTATATTAATTTCTCTAGAAATCACGATATTATCATCTTCATAACCTGATTTTGGTAGGTATAAAGACATTTCCACAAAAGATATACTCTCTCCACTCCTAATCATTTCTTTTGAAAATCTACCTCCTGCAAGAATACACAAAGAATCAATTATAAGGGTTTTACCTGCTCCAGTTTCTCCTGTTAATACATTAAAACCATTATTTAAATTTATTGTAATCTCATCTATTATTCCTATATTTTTTATATGTAATGTTGATATCATATTTACCTCCTACCAAACATTTATTTGTTGAATATATTATATATCATTTTTATATTTTGTCAATACATTTGTTCGCTTTTATTAAAAAAATTAACATTAACTTGTTAGTGCTTCCAAAATAATAAAATTAATTGTAAAGTACACGATTTTGTATAAATTTTTCTATGGAATATTTTATATTATATAAAAAAAGAATATTTATGTTTAATAAATACCCTTTTAATTATCTAATATTTTTATTAGTTCTAAATTTGTTAATGTTCTAACTTGCCCTTCTACTAAATCATCTGGCAAAATAAAATTTCCAATTTTTATCCTTTTTAATTCTAAAACTTTGGCACCCACACAACCAAACATTCTTTTAATCTGATGATATCTTCCTTCACTAATTGTAACTAATGCTGTATTTTTTCCTGTAATTTCTAATAATGCTGGCTCACATTTTCCGTCATTTAATTCTATTCCGCTTTTAAATTTTTTTATCATATTTTCAGTTAGTTCTATATCAGTTAATACTTCGTAAACCTTTTTTATATGTTTTTTTGGAGAAGTAATGTTATGAGCAAAATTCCCATCATCTGTTAATAATAGCAAACCTGTTGTATCTTTATCCAACCTACCTACTGGAAAAATATTTCTACTTAAATACTTTTCTGGAATTAAATCAATTACTGTTAAATCTTTTTTATCTTTTATTGCAGATACATATCCTTTTGGCTTATTTAAAACTAAGTATATATTCTGAACTACTTCTAAAATCTCATTGTCTATCAATATACTTGTATTTTTGGGGTCTATCTTTATATCAGACTTATTAACTAATATTCCATTAACCTTAATTCTTCTCTCATTAACTAATTTTTTTACATCTTTTCTAGAGAATTCAGTTTGTGAAGAAATTACTTTATCTAATCTATCCAATTTTTTCTCCTTTCAAAAAAGGATATGTCATTTACTTAATCTTAAAATTTATACAACATATAACATTATACATAAAGCTTGAAGAAGAGTTCCTATTATACAACATATATGAAAAATTGAATGCATCCATTTTTTCTTTTTTCCTAAACCATATAATCCAGCACCCAATGTATAAACTATTCCTCCTGAAAGTAATAATATGAATCCAGGAATTCCGATAGCATCAATAACTACATTTATCTTTATTACTATACACCAACCCATTATCAAATAACAAATCATAGAAAATACTTTAAATTTTTTTAAATCTATTGCATTAAATATTATTCCTATAACTGCTAAACCCCATATAATACCAAAAATAGACCACCCAAAAGCTGTATTATATTCTCTTAATGTACATAAACAAAATGGTGTATAACTTCCTGCAATTAGTAAAAATATAGAGCAATGATCAAAAATTTGAAAAATTTTTTTTGCTTTTAATTCTGAATTAAGTCCATGATATATACTTGACATTGTATATAATAATATGGTAGTAATTCCAAAAATACAACTTGATACAACTCCATATCCATTTCCATGTACACCTGAAAAAACCACACATAAAACCAAAAATACAATTCCTAAAGCTCCACCTACAATATGTGAAACCATATTAAATACTTCTTCTCCCTTACTATATACTGGTAAGATTCTATCACTTAATCTAGTTCTTTCCATAATTTTTCCCTTCTAAATATATTTTTAAAAATCTAATTTATCCTCTAAATAAATTTTTGCTATAACATCTAATTCTTTTTGTACTGAATCCGAAACTTTAAATGAAAATATTTTTTTTGAATCTGCTTTTATTGAATATATAATAGAATTTCTTGTAGCTTCACTCATTTTAAAAGCTCCTGTATCTTGTTTACTACAAGTATCACACTTGAATCCATTATCCTTAAAACTAAAATAATTTAGATTTTCCTTGGTTTTACATGATACACATTCATTTACATTTGGAGAAAATCCTAAAATTTTTGCTAATCTTAATTTAAAAACTGCTGTTACAAAATTTAAATCTTTATCTGTTTCTGATATTGTATATAAAGTATTTAAAAACAGTTTTAATGTATTATAGGAATTTTGATTTTCAGTTGTTACTTCTTTAATTATTTTAGTTATCTCTGCAACACACATAAGTTTGTCATAATCAGTTCTAATATTGTAAAAAACCTCTATTGGCTCACATGAATTTATTGTATATGTATCTGAACCTTTAAATAACATATACTCACCAAAGCATAAAAATTGAGTGCCAGCCATAAGCTGACTTTTAGGTCTTCTTGCACCTCTGGCACTACAACTAATCTTTCCCAGATTTGGAGTAAGCATTGTTAACATTTTATCAAAGTCTCCCATATTATTTTCAGCTATGATTATCCCATTTACTTTCAATGTTTTCATCTAACTTTACCTTTAAATCTTTTTCCAATCCTCTTATTTTACTTAATTCTATATAAGTATTTATATTTCCTGTCTTCTTAAATACATTCCAAGCTAAATCTTTAATCATATTAACCTCCTGAAATTTTAATTATTTTTATTTTCTGTAAAATTTCAGAATTTATACAAATTTTATTTTAACTTAAATCTATTTACTATATAATCATTTTCTTGCCAATCCTGTTTAACTTTAACCCAAACTTTAAGATTAACTTTGCATCCAAACATTTTTTCTAAATCTACCCTTGCACAACTAGAAATTTGTTTTAATTTTGTCCCACTTTTTCCTATTATTATTCCTTTATGAGACTCTCTTAAACAATATATTGTTGCATCTATATCATATATATCTTCACCTTTAGATGTTTTTCTATCTTTAAATTTTTCAACTTCTACCAATATACCATGCGGAACTTCATCATTTAAAAATTTCAATGCCTTTTCTCTAATCTTTTCTTCTGCAAGTTGTCTAGCAGTCTGATCTGTGTATTCATCTTCATCATAATATTTTGGTCCTATTGGTAAAATCTTTTCAATTTCTTTTATTATTACATCACTATTATCTTTTAATGCTGAAATAGGTATAACAGAACTAAAATTATATTCTTTACTATACAAATCAATAAGTTCTAATAATTTTTCTTTATTTACTAAATCAATTTTATTTATAACCAAGATACAAGGCTTTTTTAATTCAATTATTTTATCTAATATAATTCTATCTCCCTTACCAATTTCCTTGCTAGTAGCTTCAATTACGAAAACAATACAATCAACTTCACTCATCATTGTAAAAGCTGTATCTACCATTGTTTTACTAAGTTTTGTTTTTGGCCTATGAATTCCTGGAGTATCTGTTATAATTATTTGAGAATTTTCATTATTTATTATAGCTTTTATTGCAGTTCTGGTAGTTTGGGACTTATTTGCAGTTATTGCTACTTGTTCTTTAACCAAACTATTAAGTAATGTAGACTTTCCTACATTGGTTCTTCCTAATAATGAAACAAATCCTGATTTAAATTCCTTTTCCATATAATTTATTCCTATCTTTTTAAATTTAATTTATTAAGTACATTCTCTTCTTTTTTTCTCATAATAACTTTATCTTCTTCTTTTATATGATCTTCTCCAATAATATGATAAAATCCATGTACAATCATATAAGCTAATTCTCTTTCAAAACTATGTCCATATTCTTTAGCTTGTTCTTTCACTCTCGGAATAGATATTACTATATCTCCTAAAACTTCCGGAATATTTCCTATATATTTATCTAAATTTTGGATTTCTTCTTTTTCAAACATTGGAAATGATAACACATCTGTTTCTTTATCTATATTTCTATATTTTTTATTTAATTCTCTGATTTCTTCTGAATTTGTTAATATTATACTCATATAAATATTTAAATTCTGTAAATTCTCTGTTTTAAAACATTCTTCTAATACATAATGTATTAATTTATTATATTCTACATTTTCTTCTATATTTCTAAATTCAATTTCAAAATATTTTTCCATTTTATCTCCTTATATTATGAATTTTAATTACTATATTATAATTATATAAAACATATAAATTTTTGGTTTCTCCTTAATTGTTACAGAGAATTTTACTACTAATTTATAGCTAAACCTTTATATAATATTAAACAAGTAAAGCTCACTCCTAAGACTATTATTGTAGGAGCGAGCTTTACTTGTTCGAATTGAAATAATTATACTTTTAACGCTCTTTCAATTTTTCCTTTTTTTAATTCATACGAACCACTCAATGATTTAACTTTTTTCAATGACTTCATAGCACCAAAATCAACTAATTTTGATTTATAATATTTATTTAATATATCATATTTTTTTATATTCTTTATTTCTGAAATTTCTCTTTTTAATATAAGAATTTCTTTTTCTTGCGAATTTTTAGTTTTATTGTATGCACTCCAAAACTTTTTATATTTTTCTCTTTCTGAAGGCTTGTCCCAATATACTTTAGTTGAAAGTAATTTAATATTATAATCTTCTATAAGTTTTATAAGCATTCCATATGCCTCTTCTTTTTTAGAAACATCAGAAGTATTAATAATTAAATTTCTAGCATCTCTTAATAATTTATTATAACACTGTTCAGCTGCCACCAAAGGAAGACTATGTGTAAATAAAACCCTACTTAACCCTAATAGAATCATATTTTTTTCTAAAAATTCCTTTTCATCTAATTTTCCTACTGTAAATTTTTCGAATTCTTCATAATCTTTTGAAATCTTCTCATAATAATCATTATTTTCATCTATTTCCATTTTCAATGGTAAAACATTTTTTATATAATCTTCTAATGTTGAAAAAATTGTAGTATATAAAGCCACTCCACTTCCATTAGAATTTTCTATGTCTGTAAGTTTTACTGAATAATTTTTTATTATCCCTTTATATAATCCATCTACTTTAGCGACATACATTTTTTCAAATTTTTGTTTTACTTTTTCTTTTCCATTCATCTTTAAATTTTCATAATCTAATTCTAATAAAAATTTCTGTTTTCTATATTTGTATTCTAAATATTCATTTTCTTTTAGATGGACTATATTATAATAACTAGCTAGTGCACTTTTTTCAAAATCAGTAGCAATTCCTTTTTTTACTTTTTTATAAACAGAATCCATTATATATTTATCTATTGATTCTAAATATAATGAATAACTTTCTTCAAACCTATTTTTTACCTGATTTTTTTTATCTTCATCATAATTATCTGTAAGTGAATTATAATTCTCGTAATTTTTTAACACACCACTTCTTTTCATATTTATTAAAAGACTGTTAATTCCAACTCTAGTTGGAGTTAATAATTTACTTAATGTACTAGTAATTTTATTAAAAAAAGTTGAGTCTGTTTCAAAAACTTTTAAACTTCTTTCTTCCATATTGTGTCCCCCTTTCAAAAAACTAAATCGGTATAAATTCCAACTTTTTCTTCAACTTTACAGTTAACGGTCACTGTTACTTCATTATTTTTAGTATCTACATTATAAGAACTTTCTATAAAATTTTCATATTCACCTTTTATACTTTCCAAAATTTCTTTTTCTAATTTAGCTTTTAATTGATTAGTAATCTCTTCTACTGTATATATCTTATTTTCTATTTGTACTTCTTTATAATTTATTTTTTCAAATTCAATTGGTAAATAATAATTGGAAAATAATCTAAGCTTTTTCTTCGTCTCTATTGTATCATAATTTTTAAAATTTGAAACCCCTTTATTTAAATTTATTTTAAAATTATTAAAATAAATTTTGTATTGATTGTATTCATTTCCTGTATTATTCTTTACTTCTTGATTAATTTTACACGTTTCTGCTTTAGAATATACCACATATGCATAAATATCTGCTCTCGAATTTACATACCTATTTCCTGTATACTTTCCTTCCATTACTCCTTCTACCAACAACGTTCCCTCTTCTACTTCATCTCCTTCAGATACTCTTGCAGTTCCTGATTGTACATTAATTTTTGAAATAATTCCTTTTTTATTTGATATAATATTTGACAATTTAGTTTCATCAACAATGTCTGGTTTTTCTTCTGCATCCTTTACTTCTATAATAAAATTTGTTCCTTTAATTTTCGCTCCCACCCATGAAATATCATCTCTTTCTAAACGTATATTATTTAAAATTTTTTCAATATCAATTTTTGAAATTCTTACTCCTGGTTTAATTCCATTATCATTTAATATTTTAATAATTTCAGATTTTTCAATTTTTTCTGTTCCTAAAACATCTATATTCCATACAAACCTAGTAATTCCAAAACTAAAAATTAATAGTAATAAAAACATTACATAAAAAATTTTTCTTTTCCTATATCTATGTATTAAAAAAGGTATTCCACCTTTTTTTACTATTTTTACTTTGCAATTTGTTTTTTTTGCAACTATGCACATATTTTTAAAATCATCTTTGGATACATTTGTTATAATTCTACTTTTACTCATATGTTTTGTATCATCTAAAAAAATACCTTTACTTATACACAAATTTATAAATCTTTGAATAAAAAAACCTTCAATTTGTACTTTTACATATCCAAATGCATTTAATGTAATTTTTTTTATAAGCATACTTCCCTCTTAACTTTCCAAATTTCTATTTGATTCAAAATCTATATTCTCAATTATTCCAGAAACTAAAATATCATCTTTATTAATTTGATTTAATTTTAAATTAAACCCATTTATATTTATATTTCCTATATGAGTTTTTATTCTCACAAAAAAATCCTCATATTCTAAAATTGATTTAAAATTTTCAATCATAATCTCATCAAATGCAGTTATCGTTATTTTGGGAACATTACTAACTATTTCTCTTGGAAATTCTAATATTTCACCTAGTTTTTCAATCTTTCTCAAATAAAATCACCTCTATATTTATATATGTTTATAAATATTATTTATTACGAAAAAACATTATTTCATAACTTCACTTAGAACTTCTGCTAAATATTTCATACTCCCTATACATTCCTCTAGTGTGTTACCTGTAGCACCTACTTCAATTATACAAGCACCATCAGATAAATTTTGATTATATCTAGAATTTCTCACTATTATTGGTCTAAATAATCCAGGAAACAATTCATTAGCCTTTTGTTGAATTTTAATTGCATATTTTAAATTATTTTTCCAATTTGGATGTTCTAATCCTCCTCCATCTGTTCCTATAACAAACATTATTTGTGCAACTCTTTCTTCTCCAATTTTAACAGCAGGGCCATATGAGCTTTGACTTCCTACAGCATCTCTGTGCAAATCAATTATAGTTTGAATTCCTGGATTTTTTTCCAGTATTCCTTTTACAGTTAATAAAGATCTGGTATATGATCCTGTATAAGCTGGATAATCGTGATATGTTGTATCATGTATCACATTAAAATTTTTATTTATTAAATTTTTTGTTAGTTCATCACCTACTTTTGATACAGTATAATTTAAATCTGTAGTTCTAAAATTTCCAGATTCTATATATGAATTTTCTTTTGTTTGAGTATAACTTTCACATGTATGTGTATGAAAAATTAAAATATCCTTTTTATTTGAAAATTCAATATCTGGTTTTAAAATATCTTCAGATAATGTATAATTTGATTCATTTTTTATTTTAACTCCATTATATTCTGCATTATAAGTTTCTTTTAAGTTTTTTTCACTAATCACTTCTGTTTTTAAATTATTAAAATCAATCTGATTATTTACAATATTTGTATTATTTTCTACAGCTTGTTCACTATCATTATTTTCTTTACTTATATTATTATCATCTTTATCTACTTCCTCAGTAATATTTTCTACCTTATTATCAACATCAAAATTGCTTGACACTGTTATTAATTCACTCTTCAAAATTTTTTGAAATCCTTTTTTAAAATCAATATTTTTATAATTTGATATAGATATTTCACTACTAATTATTTTTGAATATTCAATATTAATTAAATTAAATACTTTTCCAAATAGATTTGTACAATATTTTATAACAAAAAATCCAATAAAAATTATTAAACAAAATATTGAAATACGTTTTAAACACTTTCTTAAATTAACTGTAATATTAAACATAAAAAACCTCACTAATACATTATATTAATGAGATTATCTATTATTACAAATTCTTAATATAAACACAAATTGAAAGTAATAGAACTTTCCTATTATATAAAAAAGCCATATTGGGTTATCCAACTGGCTTTTTATCCAAATATTCCACGTTTTTTTATTGGGGGTTGTTCATTCATTGTTTTTGCTAGTTCTACTAACAATCTTCTCTGCTCTGTAGTTAATTTCTTTGGAACTTGAACAACTACAGTAAATACAAAATCACCTCTCCAATTAGCATTTAATGCCTTAAATCCTTTATTTTTTATTGAAAATCTTGTACCAGTAGCTGTACCCTCTGGTATTCTATATTTTTCTTTTGAACCATCTACCATTGGTACTTCTATTTCTGTTCCAAGTGTTGCTCCTGTAAAAGTAATTGGTATTTCACATAATACATGTTCTGCTTTTCTAGTATATATGCTGTGTTTCTTGATATGTATAACTATATACAAATCTCCATTAGGTCCAGAATTAATTCCTGGTTCACCCTCACCTTTTAATACAATAGTTTGACCTTCATCAATTCCTTCTGGTATTTTAACTTTAATTCTAGCTGATTTTCTAATTGTTCCTTTTCCTTTACAATCTACACAATGTTCCCTTATTATCTTTCCAGTTCCTCCACATGTAGTACAAGTTCTTTGAGTAGTCATTTGACCAAAAGGAGTAGAAATAGATTGATTAATTTTACCTGTTCCTCTACATGTAGTACAAGTTTCAGGAGATGTACCTGGCTTTGCTCCTGTTCCCCCACATGATTTACACTTTTCATTCCTTGTTATTGTTATTTCTTTTTCAACTCCTAAATATGATTCTTCAAATGTGATTTCTATATTTAATTTTAAATCAGCACCCTTCCTTGGGCCATTTGAATTTCTTCTTCTATTAGAACTTCCACCAAAAAATGAAGAAAATATATCTCCAAGATCGCCAAAATCTCCAAATCCGTCAAATCCAGAATATGAAGAATAAAATCCTCCTCCTGGTTGTCCTCCACTTCCAAAATTAGGTCCATCAAACCCAAATTGATCATACATTTGGCGTTTTTGTTTATCTGATAAAATTTCATATGCTTCATTTACTTCTTTGAATTTTTTTTCAGCTTCTTCTTTATTATCTGGATTTGCATCAGGATGATATTTTTTTGCTAATCTTCTATAAGCCTTTTTTAATTCTTCATCTGTTGCATTTTTTTGCACACCTAGAACTTCATAATAGTCTCTTTTCTGTGCCATATTATCCTCCTTATTTTAATTACTTTTATAAATAAAGTGTGTAATATATATGTCCCTACAGTTTGCCAAGCGATTAAATATATAATCGCTTGGCAAGCTGTAGGGGCGACAATTCGTGTCGCCTTTCCTACAAATTATTTTTTATTTATTGTCATCATTATCTTCAACTTTATATTCTGCATCTACAACATTATCATCATTTGTTGTATTTTCTGTATTATCTCCAGCTCCTGTAGCATTTGCAAAATCAGATGGATTTCCTCCTGCACCACCATATAATTTTTCTGATAATGCATAAAATGCTTTCTCTAAACTTTCAGAAGCTTCTTTTATTTTTGATGAATCATTAGATTCTAATGCTTTTTCAACATTTTCAATTTCTGTTTCTACTTTAGCTTTTTCTTCAGGGCTAACCTTATCACCTAATTTTTCTAATGTTGATTTACTGCTGTATTTTAAACTTTCTGCATTATTTCTAATCTCAATCTCTTCTTTTTTCTTCTTATCTTCAGATGCATGTAATTCAGCATCTTTGATAGCTTGATTTATATCTTCTTCAGAAAGATTTGTACTAGCTGTAATTGAAACTTTTTGTTCATTTCCTGTAGCTTGGTCTTTAGCTGATACATGAACTATACCATTTGCATCTATATCAAATGTAACTTCAATTTGTGGAACTCCTCTAGGTGCTGCAGGAATTCCTGTAAGTTGAAATCTTCCAAGTGTTTTATTATCAGCAGCCATTTCTCTTTCACCTTGTAATACATGAACTTCAACTGCAGTTTGACCATCTCCTGCTGTAGAGAATATTTGTGATTTTTTTGTTGGTATTGTTGTATTTCTTTCAATAAGTTTTGTAAATACACCACCATATGTTTCAATTCCAAGAGATAATGGTGTAACATCTAATAATACTAAATCTTTAACATCTCCTGATAAAACACCACCTTGAATAGCAGCACCAATAGCAACACATTCATCTGGATTTATTCCTTTATCAGGTTCTTTTGATGTTATTCTTTTTACTACTTCTTGAACAGCAGGAACTCTTGTAGAACCTCCTACTAACAATACTTTGTGTAAATCAGAAGCTGATATTCCTGCATCTTTTAAAGCTTGATTAACAGGAACTGCTGTAGCTTCAACTAGGTCATGTATTAATTCTTCAAATTTTGCTCTTGTTAAAGTAACATCTAAATGTTTTGGTCCTGTAGCATCTGCTGTTATAAAAGGTAAATTAATATTAGTTTGTTGAACACCTGATAATTCAATCTTAGCCTTTTCAGCAGCTTCTTTTAATCTTTGCATAGCCATTTTATCTGTGCTCAAATCTATTCCATTTGATTTTTTAAATTCTGCAACTAAATAATCTATTATTTTTTGATCGAAATCATCTCCACCTAAATGTGTATTACCGTTTGTAGCTAGAACTTCAAATACTCCATCACCTATATCAAGTATTGAAACATCAAATGTTCCTCCACCTAAATCATAAATCATTATTTTTTGATCTTGATCTTCTTTATCCATTCCAAATGCAAGTGATGCTGCTGTTGGTTCATTTATAATTCTTAATACTTCAAGACCAGCTATCTTTCCAGCATCTTTAGTTGCTTGTCTTTGGCTATCAGAAAAATATGCAGGAACAGTTATAACTGCTTGTGTTACTTTTGTTCCTAAGTAATTTTCAGCGTCTGCTTTTAATTTTTGAAGTATCATTGCAGATATTTCTTGTGGAGAAAATTCATCTCCTTCTATACTTACTTTTTCACTAGTTCCCATTTTTCTTTTTATTGATATAACAGTGTTCTCAGGATTAGTTACAGCTTGACGTTTTGCTATTTGTCCTACTAATCTTTCTCCATTTTTTGAAAAAGCAACAACAGATGGAGTAGTTCTATTTCCTTCTGCATTTGGTATTACAACTGGCTCTCCCCCTTCCATAACAGCAACACATGAATTTGTTGTTCCTAAATCGATTCCTATAATTTTTCCCATTTTAAAAATCCTCCTTAAAAGTTATCTCTATTCTTTATTTTCTTTTGTTAATATATATAAAAATTAAAAACATAAATTAATTTGCTACAATAACCATTGAATGTCTAATAACTTTATTTCCTATTTTGTAGCCTTTTCTATATTCTTGAACAATTTCTTGTTCACCTTTATTAGGATCCTCAATATGACTTACAGCTTCATGAAGTTCTGGATCAAATTTCTCTCCTATTGATTTTATTTCTTGCATTCCAAATTTATCTAATACATCTGATAATTGTTTTACAACCATTTTAACACCATCTTGATAATTAGTATCTTCTGTTTTAGCCTCTGCAGCCTTTTCTAAATTATCCATAACTGGTAAAATAGAACTTACAACATCACCTGTAATTACTCCATATAGATTTTCTCTTTCTTTTTGACTTCTTTTTTTAAAATTTTCAAATTCTGCAAAAAGACGTTTATATCTATCATTTAATTCATCATATTCAGATGCAATATCAGAAATAACTTCTGATTTATCTTCTACTTTTTTTTCAGTTTTTTCAGTATTTTGTGTTTCTTCTTTTACTACTTCTTCATCTAATTTTTCATCATCCATATATAAATTGCCTCCTATTAAAATTTACCCTTTTTATAATCATCATTTAATTTTTTACTTATATATTTCATTACAGAAATTACTTTTGAATAATCCATTCTAGTAGGACCTATAATACCTATAGTTCCTATATCTTTACCTTTTAACAAATGATTAAAAATAATAATACTGAAATTCTTAAGCTCTTCGTGCTCAGACTCATTTCCAATATAAACATTTATATCTTCAGCTAGTCCATTATTTAAAACATCTGCCACTAAATCTTTAGCATCTAAAACATTTAAGAATTCTTTAGCAATATCAACTTTTTTAAATTCTGGCATATCTACAACTTTATTTGTGCCTTCAAGATACAACTTTTTAGAATCATCCAAGATTTTATTTATTTCTTCTATAATTTTTTTAATTAGATTTATTCCAGTTCTCATCTCTGAAAAAATAAATTCTTCTATTGGACCTTCAAGTTTTTCTAATGGCTTTCCCACTAATTTATTTCTAAATATGTATGTTAAATCATCAATTTGATCTTGATCAATGTCTTCATCAAATTTTATAATTGACTCTCTAACAATTCCTGACTCAGTTAGAATTATTGCCATTAACATTCTATTTCCAAGTAATACAAATTTTATATCTGCTATAGTGTGTTTGTTTACATCAGGTCCTATAGCTATTGTGGTGTAATGAGTTATTTCTGATAATGTAGTAGTAGTTATTTTTGTAAGCTCTTCTAAATTATTAATTTTGGTTTCTAATTTAGATTTTATAAATTCAATCTCAGCACGACTGATTGCATCATCCCTTATTAACTCATCAACATAATATCTATATCCTATTTGAGAAGGTATTCTTCCAGCAGATGTATGAGGTTTTTCTAAAAAACCTATTTTTTCTAATTCTGCCATTTCATTTCTTATTGTGGCACTACTACAATTTATATCTGAATTTTTTACCAAACTTCCAGAACTAACTGGTGATGCTGTTTCAATATATTCTTCTATTATTGCTTGTAGTATTTTTTTCTTTCTATCATCTAACTCCATAATTTTGCTCCTTTAGCAAACTTATTGTTTGACTGCTAATATATTATAACTTATTTTAACAAATGTCAAGTATTTTATTCAATTATTTTATAAAAAAAAGAACCTATGAATTATAGGTTCTTTTCAAACAGTTATTTTTTTTATTGTAATTCAACAACTGCTCCAACTTCTGCAAATTTTGCTTTTAAATCTTCAGCTTCTTCTTTTGATACATTTTCTTTTATTGTTTTAGGAGCACCATCAACTAAATCTTTAGCTTCTTTTAATCCTAATCCAGTAGCATCTCTAACTACTTTGATAACTTTTATTTTTTGATCTCCAGCTTCTTTTAATACAACATTAAATGATGTTTTTTCTTCTGCAGCTTCTCCTGCTACAGCTCCTCCTGCAGGTGCTGCTACAGCTGCTGCAGTTACTCCATATTTTTCTTCTATTCCTTTTACTAATTCTGATAATTCAACAACTGTTAAACTATCTATTTCTTCTAATAATTTATCTGTTTTTTCACTCATTTTAAAAATCCTCCATTTTAATATTATTTTATACTTTGATTATTTAAGTAAATCACTCTAATTTTTAATTTATTAAGCTTCAGCTTCTTTTTTTTCACGAACAGCATCTAATGTTGCTGCAAGTTTTGAAACATTAGCAAGCAAGCATCCAGCAAGTTTTGCAATAAGTTCTTCTCTTGATGGTAATTTTGCTAATACAGTTAACTCTTCAGCAGAAGATACTTTACCATCTAAAACACCAGATTTGATTTTATAAAAATCATTATCTTTTGCATAATTATATATAATTTTTAATGTTGGTAAATATTCTTCTTTTCCAATTATTATAGCAATTGGTCCTGTTAAAGAATCATTTAGTTCAGTAATTCCACATGCTTCTAATGCTCTTCTAGTTATATTATTTTTTATAACTAAATACTCTCCATCAACAGCTCTTATTTTTTTTCTTAATTCAGTAACATCTGCAACATTAATTCCTCTGTATTCTGTAAACATTACTAAACTAGCATTTTTGATTTTTTCTGCTAATTTTTTAACTTCTTCTTCTTTTTGTTTAATTATAGTTTCGCTAGCCAATTAATTCACCTCCAATATTTATATTAATTATTAAATTTCAGTTTCAATTGGTCTGTTATATTCTAAAAAATATTATAAATTTCCCAAGAATATAACAAACCTCTTTTTTTACCCATTTCAAGATAAATAAAGAGGTTTTTTCCGCTCCTATTTACCTCGGTAGGACTTACAATCTGCCTACTGTCTTAGGTTAATTTATATTTATTTTTGATTGATGTAAACACTAGGTCCCATTGTAGTTGCTACTGCAACACTTTTTATATATTGACCTTTTGCTGCAGATGGCTTAGCTTTAATTATAGCATCTATTAAAGCTTGATAATTTTCTAATAATTTTTCAGCACCAAAAGATACTTTACCCATTCCTAAGTGAATAATATTAGTTTTATCTAATCTATATTCTACTTTACCTGATTTGATTTCTGATATTGCTTTTGTTACATCCATTGTAACTGTTCCTGATTTAGGATTTGGCATTAATCCTTTTGGTCCTAAAACTTTACCTAATCTACCAATAACTCCCATCATATCAGGTGTTGCAACTATAACATCATATTCAAACCAATTCTCTTTCTCTATTTTTGGAACTAATTCTTCAGCTCCTACAAAATCTGCTCCAGCAGCTTCAGCTTCCTTAGCTTTATCTCCTTTTGCAAATACCAATACTCTTAATGATTTACCTGTACCATTAGGTAATACAACAGTACCTCTAACTTGTTGATCTGCATGTTTAGAATCAACTCCTAATTTAACATGTAATTCGACTGTTTCATCAAATTTTGTTTTTGGCATTTTCTCTATTAAATCAAATGCTTCTTTAGCATCATATAATTTTGATGAATCAACTAATTTTGATGCTTCTAAATATCTTTTTCCTTTTTTCATTTTTTACCTCCCTTGGTATTAACGAATAAACTTTATTTATTCTCCCAATTTTTTAATCAACAACCACAACACCCATAGCACGAGCTGTTCCAGCAACCATTGACATTGCAGATTCTAAACTTGCTGCATTTAAATCTTCCATTTTTTGTTCTGCAATTGCTTTAACTTGTTCTTTAGTTATATTAGCTACTTTTTCTTTATTAGGCTTTCCTGAACCTTTTTGAATTTTAAGTGCTTTTTTTATAAGAACTGCAACTGGTGGAACTTTAGTTATGAATGTAAATGATTTATCTTTATAAACAGTTATAACAACTGGAATTATCATTCCTGGTTGATTTGCTGTTTTATCATTAAATTCTTTAACAAATTGCATAATATTAACTCCACTTGAACCTAAAGCAGGACCAACTGGTGGTGCTGGTGTAGCTTTTCCAGCTTCAATTTGTAATTTAATAACATTTACAACTTCTTTCTCTGCCATTTTTTTCGCCTCCTTCTAATCAACTTTTTCTACTTGAGAAAATTCTAATTCTACTGGAGTTTCTCTACCAAACATAGAAACTAGAACTTTAACTTTTTGTTTTTCTTTATTAATTTCTTGTACGGTTCCTACGAAACCTTCTAATGGTCCGTTTAAAACTTTAACATTATCTCCTTCAACATAATCAATATTAACTGGTACAACATCAAATCCCATTTTTTTAATTTCTTCATCTGTTAAAGGAATTGGATCAGTTCCAGAACCGACAAATCCTGTAACTCCTCTGGTATTTCTAACAACATACCATGATTCTTCTGTTACAATCATTTTTACTAATACATAACCTGGAAAAACTTTCTTCAAGTTTGTTTTTCTTTTTCCATCTTTAATTTCAACTTGTTCTTCCATAGGAACAATTATATTAAAGAAATAATCATCTAACTCTCTATTTTTTATAGTTTTTTCCAAATCAGTTTTTACTTTGTTTTCATAACCAGAATAAGTATGTACAACATACCATTTTGGTTGATCACTATATTCTTGTTGAGACATTAGAAAAGCCTCCTTTTAATTTTTTTGTATTACTGAGCAGTTTCTTGGGTTTGAGTAGTAGCATCTGTCTGTGCTTCTACATTATTTCCTGTTTCAGTATTTTGAGTATTTGTATCTGCTGTATTATCAGAAGCTTGAGTAGTTGCATCTGCTGTGTTATCAGTATTTTGTACATTAGCATCAGTTTGATTATCAGTACTTACAGTATTTCCTTCAGCAGTGTTTTCTACATCTGTTGTTTCTTCTGAGCTTTCACCAGATTCCACTTTTTCTGAAACTGTTGAATTAACAACTGATTTCAATTTTTCAACACCATATGTGTTTAATTTTTCAAAAGTAAAATCTAAAACAAAAACTATCGCTACAATAATTAAAGTTATTAGCAAGACAGTTCCTGTACTAGTAACAAGTTCTTTTCTAGTAGGCCATGTTACTTTTTTTAATTCCATCCTAATTTCTTTAACGAAATTATTTTTTTGTTCTTTTTTTTCTTTTTTCTTTGGATCTTTTGCCATCTTTCTTCCTCCTAATAAAGGATATTATTTAGTTTCCTTATGAGTAGTACGTTTTTTGCAAAATTTACAATACTTAATAACTTCTAGTCTATCTGTATTGTTTCTCTTATTTTTAGATGTCATGTAATTTCTTCTTTTACATTCTGTACATTCTAAAGTAATATTTTCTCTTGGGCCTTTTGCTGCCATTGTTTACACCTCCATTTTACAATCAATTAAAGCCACCTGGGTAAAAATGACTTCAATAAATACATGCTTAAACACTTTATCATAAAACTTGTTATATGTCAACATTTTTTCCTACTTTTTCTTGTTATTTTTAGATTTTTTTTTGTTCTTTTGAACTGAAAAACCAAATTTGCCAATTTTTCTTCCTAAACTATAGTATCCGCCGTTAGAATAAGCAATTAATTTACATTTTGAAATTTCAAATGCACCATTTTTATTTATGTAATTATCATCAACATTAATTGCTAATACTTTAGCTAAAAACATTGTATGACTCCCTAAATCTTTTTCCTCAATTACTTTACATTCAATTGATATAGGGCTTTCATTTATCATTGGACATTTAACATAATTACATTTCTGCTTTGTCAATCCTAATTCTTTAAACTTATCTACATTTTTTCCTGATTTAACACCACAATAATCAGTTTCGAAAACCAATGATTCATTTGTTAAATTTATAACAAATTCCTTATTTTTTTTTATAATATCATAAGAAAATCTTTCTTTTCTTACAGATATATAGGCCATTGCAGGATTAGTATTAATAGTTCCAGTCCATGCAACAGTAAATATATTTGATTTTTTCATCGTTCCAACTGTTACTAAAACAGCAGGAATTGGATAAATGAAATTTCCAGGTTTCCACATTATTTTTGACATTTTTGTTCTCCTAACTAATATTTTTACTATTTAGTACATTTAAAATCAGCATCTTTATTCGTGTACAAAAATTTAATAAAAATTTTCTTAGCAAATGCTAATATAGCATATTTATACTTGAAAGTTTGGATAATTTTCCTAGTATGTAAAAAAGCATAAATTAATAATTCTTTTGTAAATTACTAATTTATGCTTTTTGCATAATTAATATTTTCTAAATAAATTTTTATATTTCTAGTTATTTTCTAAATAAAATAAAAAAAACTGGCAACTTCCTATTTTCCCAGCAGGGTAACCTACAAGTATCTTCGGCACTAGAGAGCT